>JAEYWB010000053.1 GCA_023429275.1 Planctomycetota bacterium | reverse complement strand
GCGCTTCGACACAGGCCCCGCAGCGTCGGCAGATACCAGTCGGGCTCGGCGACGGGAGTCAGGGCGAACTTCTCGCTCTTCCCTTCACCGGTGTTGACCTTCAGCTCCACCTTCCTGGCCGAGGCCTCTTCCTGCATCAGCCAGAAGATGTGAGCCATTGTCTGCTCGTTGAGTGCCGAGAAGGTCTTGGCATTCGGCCCGAGGATATCGGTGAATTTCTCGTCCTCGATCGGCAGGAACGAGATCTCTTCGAGGATCTGGTTTTCCTTGATTCCGGCCTTGGCCGCCGGGCCTTCGGGATCGACCGACAGGATCTTCGGGAGGACCTGAACAGCCAGGCCCAGCGACGGAATGCTGAGCGGCTCCTTTTCGCCGTGCGGCGGCTCGCTCCAGGCGGCGCTGGCGTCCGGGACGACGCGGACCTCGACCGATTCGGGCGACCCTCCCTTGAGCTCGCGGCTCACCAGCAGGACCACTTCCTGCCCCGCGCGATCCGAGAAGTAATCGGGCAGGCGGAACGGATCGAGATCGTTCCCGATCTCCCGGCCATCCACCTTCGAGAGGCGGTCGTTGACGTGGATTCCCGCCTTGGCTGCGGGCGAATCGTTGCGGAGGGCACTCACCTTGCCGATGTCGAAGCGGATGCCGAGCGAACGAAAGTTCATCGGCGCGAGGGTCAGTGACTTGCTCTCGGTCTTCGACTTATCCCCCTCGAGCTCCCGTTCGACGACGACCGCGAGAGTCTCTCCACGATGCTTCCGCAGCTGGAGCTCCAGGTCCCGCGCCGATTCGATCTTCTGTCCGTTCACCTCCACGAACTTGTCACTCGGCTGGAACCCCGCCTCCGCGGCGGGCGTGCCGGGGTTCGCGATCGCGATTCTCTTCCCCTGCACGGGGCCTTCCGGGAGAAGCTGAACGCCGATCGCCGGCCCGATCCCCATCTGGCGGTTGTACTCGTTCCAGCTGGGATTGGCGGTGAAGTCGTAGCGGGTGTCGTCCGCATGGATCCCGACGAACTTCAGCGGCCCCGAGCTGAGGAGCGTCTCCTTCGAGATGTCTTCGAAGACCTCGGTCTTGACGTCGTTGATCGAGAAGATCCGGTCCCATTCCCGGACACCGTTGGTCCAGGCGGGGCTGCCGACCTGCACGTAGCCGACCCGGGCCGGGAGCGTCTCGTACCCGTTCGAGTAGACGATCGCGAAGAACATCGTGCCGGTGACGATGTTCATGATCACGCCGGCGGAGATGATCGCCATCCGCTGCCAGACGTTCTTGGCGGTGTAGGAGCGAGGGTCTTCCGCCTTCTCGGCGTCGGTCATCTGGGCGGGATCGACGTCGTCCTGGCCGAGCATCTTGACGTAGCCGCCGAACGGGATCGCCGACAGGGCGTATTCGGTCTCTCCCCACTGCTTGCGCAGCAGGATCGGTCCGAAGCCGATGCTGAACCGCTCGACGAGAACGTTGCACCACTTCGCCACGGCGAAGTGGCCGAGCTCATGGAAGAAAATGACGAGGCCGAGGCCGACGGCGACCGTGAGGATGGTGATCAACTTCTCGGCGGAAAATCCGAGAGTCAGGACTAGCGCTTCCAACGGAACATCTCCTCTCGAGCCCACCTGTCGAGCTGCAGCAGCTCATCCAGCATCGGCGTTTGGCTATACGTATGGGCGTTCAGGATGTCCCGACAGGCGCGGGCGATGTCCGTGAAGGCCAGTTCCCTTTTGAGAAACCGGTCGACGGCCGCCTCGTTGGCGGCGTTGAGCACAGCTCCGCAGGTCCCCCCGCGGCGGGCGACTTCAAACCCCAGCGCGAGCGCCGGGAATTTTTGCAGATCAGGGGGCTCAAAGTGAAGACCGAACGCTTTTGTCAGGTCCAGGCGAGGGCTCGCCCCCGGCCAGCGCTCCGGCCAGGTGAGGGCATATTGGATCGGCAGTTTCATGTCCGGCGGCGACAGCTGGGCGATGACCGAACCGTCGACGAACTCGACCATCGAGTGAATGATCGACTCCGGATGAATGACCACGTCGATCTCCTCGGGGCGGAGATCGAACAGCCATCGGGCCTCGATCACCTCGAACGCCTTGTTCATCATCGTCGCGGAGTCGATGGTGATCTTCTGGCCCATATTCCAGGTCGGATGGGCGAGGGCGTCCTCCCGCGTCGCTCCCTGCAGTTTCTCAAGCGGCCAGGTCCGGAACGGTCCTCCGCTCGCCGTGAGAATCGCCCGCTTGACGTCCTGCCGCCGGCCACATTCGAGGGCCTGGAAAACGGCGTTGTGCTCGCTGTCGACCGGAAGAAGCTTCGGAAAACCGGGCGATGTGCTCCCCGGGCGACCGACAAGATCCATCACGAGCGGTCCGGCAACGACCAGCGTCTCCTTATTTGCCAGCGCGACCGGCTTACCCGCCTCGAGTGCGGCGATGGTCCCCCGCAGTCCGGCGGCGCCGACGATTCCCGAAAGAACGATGTCGGCATCCGCCATCGCGGCGACCCGTTCGACCGCTTCGGCGCCGAATTCGACCGTCGTCTCGGCCGGGAAGGCGTTGCCCGGAATCGAGTCCCGGAGCGCAACGTCCGCAATGGCAGCCCTTTGCGGACGGAACTCATGACAGGCCCGAGCGAGATCTTCCCACCGGGAGTTCGTCGTCATCCCGACGATCGAAAGTCGTTCCGAATGGGCGCGAACCACCCCTTGGCAGCTCGTTCCGATCGAGCCGGTCGCTCCCAGAAGGGCAATCCGTTTCATACTGAGTCCAGGCAGGGGGCCGCCAAGTCCCTGGCGGAATCGATCGATTCTAAGGAGCCCCCCCGGCTCGACACAAGTTCTTATGGAATAGTGGATTGAAAGCACGAAATCCGAAGAACGAAGTCTGAAACTCTCTCGAATCACCAGCTCCGAAAGCTGCCGGACCTTCGGACCTGACTCATCTCGTTCGTTTCAGACTTCGAGCTTCAGATTCCGCAACTCTCTTTCGATCAGGCGTGTGCGACGGACTCGATGGCGTTCCGGGCCTGGAGCAGGATCGTCGGCTGGTCGAGGTGAGCCAGTTCCTTATCGATCTCCGCCTCGACGAGCTTGCTCAGCTCCGGGCCGTACTGGTTGCGGAGTTCTCCAAGAAACGGCGGCGGGGCGGCGATCACGACATGGCCAAAGTCGTTCTGCGTCCGTCCCTTTTCGAGACGCTCGACGATCTCCATCGCAAACTGCCGCGTGGTCGCGAGCCGCTCGTCCTCCGCTTCACAGGTGCGGCCGGTTCCATCCGGACCCCGGCGTCGGCCAAGGGGTGCGTCGTCGATCTCGCGCCCCTGTTTCCGTCCTTCGGCATGCCAGTGTTCTTCGACAGGCTGAAAGCCATTGAGGTCGGGCCAGTGTGCACGGAAGATGCGGGCGTGGGCGCGGTCGGCCGCGACGATCCACGCGATCGGATTCGTTTTGGGTTCTCGTCGGAAACTCATTTTTCACCTCTTCGCCCGCTTGGAAAACTCCATTGCCGGTCGTGCCAAAGCTGTAGCAACTGAAATGCCTTGGAGCGGGCTTTGAATTTCCGGGCCCGGACGAGCTGCCCTCCCGGCAGGCGGGCCGGAATTGAAACGGTCAGCGGGGCCGTTCAACGAGCATCGGGCGTGATGCGCCCCACACGCTGCGGACGGATGCGCAGTCAATGATTGCTGACGCGCGGCGTCCCGTGAGGAAAGAGGCTTTGTGGTTCGTGAGAGTCCGTTCGACGGCACGGAGTGCCACGTTACTAGGACGGGAACAGCGCCGGGTGATCGGGCTCACTGGGGCGGCGCGGGCGGCGTTTTGGTCCGCGGAGATTGTCCGACGTTCCTGGAGTCACCGGCGCTGACTCCTCGAGATCGGCCGGACGGGCGAGCGAGCCGGGAACGAGTTCGAGGGGCCGGAGCTTCGGATCGATCTGGTGCAGCGTCTCGACGATGCCGCGGTGGCATGTCAGGAACAGAATCTGGTTCTCGCGCCCGAATTCGACCAGAGCCGCGAGCGTCCGCCGCGCCCGGTCTTCGTCGAAGTTGACCAGGACATCGTCCATGACGATCGGCAGCGGCTCCGCGCGGCGCGAGTAGTCCTGAATGTAGGCGAGCCGCACCGCCAGATAGAGCTGTTCGCGCGTCCCCGTGCTGAGCTGCGAGGGACGCTTCGGCTCCCCGTGGGCCGGAACGACCAGGAGCGTCCCCTTGTCGTCGAGCTTCCGCTGCAGGTCGACATACTCCCCGCCCGTGAACCGCGAAAGGAGCTGCGCTGTGTCGACGAGGATCTGCGGCTGATGCTCCTGTTCGAATCGGCGGAGAGCCTCGGTCATCAGGGTCTGCACCAGGACCAGCGGAGCCCAGCTGTCGACCGCTCCCTGCAGGCGGCTTCGATAGTCCTCGAGCTGTCGGCAGAGGCTCGATGCGCTCTCGTCCCCCTGCAGCTTGTCCCACTCGGACCGCAGCCGGCCGAGCTGCGAAAGCTGCTGTTTGTACGCCTCTTCTTCGCGGGCGATCTGCTCTTCGATCCGGAGCCGTTCGGCGGCCACCTGATCTTCATCGAGCGATGCGAGGGCTGCCTGAAACTCGGCGTCGTCTCCCGCCATGACCCGCCAGTGCTGCCGCGCCTCGGAGCACTTTTCGGAAAGCTGCTCGACCGCCTCGACCCCTTCGACGAGGGCGAGGACAGGCGTATCGGGCGCGAGTCCGCGGGCATCCAGCAGGGTGGCGATCTCGACCGACGTCGCCTCTCGAGCGGCGCGACATCGCGCGAGCATCTGGTCAGCCGTGGCGAGTGTCGTGAGGCGTCGTGCCGAACCAAGTTCCGCTTCCCGCGCGGCGTCCAACCGGCGGACAAGCTCCTCGGCCGCTTCCCGCGGCGGGAACGGAGCGAGATCGGACGCGATCTTTCGGCACAGTGTCCCGACACCGGTCTCGAACGTGTCGACGATCTCCCGAAGACGCGACATCTGTTCTACAGCCTGACGGACCTGCCGGTGCTGCTCCTGGATCTCCCGCGCGCTGCGCAGGACGGAAACGACCGTGGGAAGGTCCCAGTCGGCCGGAAGACCGAGCGTCTCCGCGAGCGCCCGGCGGCGGCTCTCGGCGTCGGCCTGCCGCATCGACAGCTCGTACTCCTGAGTGTGGAGTGATTCGAGAGTCGCCTCCCCCTCCGAGCGGTCCCGTTCGAGGGTCTCTCGCTCGGAGCGGAGACGGGTCTCCCGCTGCCATGCCTCCCGGGCTTCCGCCAGCGCCGCATCGGCCGACCCCGCCGCCTGGGGAAACGCCCGGAACAGCTCCTTCTCGAACAGCTCATTCTGAGACTGAAGCTCCGCCGCTTCCCGCTGAACCCGCTCGGCGTCGGCCGTGTGCTGCCGCATCCGGTCCCACAGGGCGAGCCATTCGAGCATTGCCGCAGGGGGAAGAGGGCGGAATGGAGCTTCTTCCCAGAGGGCTTCCCACTCCTGCTTTGTCTGTTGCCGCCGCGTCTCCAGGTCCGCGAGCGCCGCCGACGCTTCGGCGTGGGCCGCCTGCTGGCGAAGCGCCGCCGCAGAGAGCTGCTCGCGCCGGGCGATCATTTCGGCCGCCTCGAAGCGCCGATCCGCACCAAGGTCCGCCTGCTGCACGGCGTTCTCGTAGTCCCTGATCAGGTCGCCCAGGGGAAGGTTCTGCCAGGTACTTTCTGATCCGGTCTCGGCACTCTCGCCGCGGAGCCTTGCTCGAACCGTATTCCATCCGCTGTTGCGGTCGTCCCGCTGACGCCGCAGGGCCGAGTCATCGGGAATGGTCGCGAGATGATCGAACTGGCGGAGCTGCTCGGCGAGACGGGACTGTTCCTTCGCAAGGTCGTTCACTCGAGCGCGACCCCGGGCCTGCTCCTGGTCGATCTCATCCATCCGCTGCTGGAAGCCGGCGACGACTGCCGTCAACGGAGGGGTGAGCTCCTCGAGCGGCCGGGTCGATTCGTCGAGATCCGGCAGCGCGGACCGGAGCTGCCGCAGGAGCCGCTCGACTCGCTGTCGAGCCTCCGCCGAACTCGCGGCGCGGTCGGACCGGAGCTGCACGCGGGTCTTGTACTCCTGCCCCCGCTCGAGCAGCGATTGCAGAGCCGTCCCCCGATCCTGAACCGGCAACGATTCGAGCCGCCGCCGCTTCGCCTCGACGAGCGTCTCGAGCTCCAGTCGCCTGGCGGCCAGTCGCTCCCCTTCGCTCGTGAGATCACGGACTTCGTCCTGCAGCGCCTCCGCGGCGCGGACCTGGGCGAACGAGGCGGACGAAAACCGGTCCAGGTCACTCAGCGTCCAGGTCGGATGGAGATCGCGGATCCGCGACTCGACCGCGGCCGTCGATGTCAGTCCTTCCCGCTCGATCCGCTGCAAGTCCAGGCAGGCCGCCCGGTACTGCCCCAGCTCTTCCGCCATCGTCCGGATGGCTGCCGCTTCGGCGAGGATCGGACGGAAGGAGTCGTCGTCGTCGGCCGGCGCGCGAGCGCGATCGAGTTCCGACGCGTGCCGCCGGATCTCCTCGTCGAGATCGCCGAGCCGCTGTTGCAGCCTCCGAAGTTGGGTGGCATCCGCCCGGCCCAGGCCGCCGGGGACGTTTCGACGGGCGATCTCCTCGCGGAGAGTCGCCTCTTTGCGCCAGTGCGGGAGGGCGTCCTTCAGGCGGTCGAGCCGGTGCAGCCGGCGGCGGAGCAGATCGAGCCCGGTGCGGATCCGCTCAATCGACGATTCGAGCTCTTCGATGGAGTCGCGGAGCTGGTCGAAGTCGCGGGGCTTGAGCGTCGCCGTCTTGTACTGGATCGTCGCTTCCCCGAGCTGCGTCAGCAGCTGGTTGATCTCCCCCTTCTTGCCGCGGGAGTTGAACAGCCGCTTGTGGGATTCCTCGACGGAATCGCGGACCTTGAGGAAGGTTTCGAGGCCGCCGATCCCTCCACCGAACAGTGCTTCGCTGAGCCCCGCCTCATCGAGGCTCTTCTGGCCGGCGGAGAGCTCCTCGATCGAGAACGCGAAGATCTGCCGGAAGAGCTCGTCGTGCGCCCCGCGCATCAGCGATGCGAGCTTCGCC
>JAEYWB010000051.1 GCA_023429275.1 Planctomycetota bacterium | reverse complement strand
CTCCGTAGAAGGAGAACCCGTCGTAAGCGACCTGGTATTCCTGACTGGCGAGCTGGTAGGCGGTGTTGCAGAAGTCTTCGGTGTACGTGTTGTAGTCCGGCGCGCTGTCGGTGTACGTGACTTCAGCGCAAAGAAACACCCCGACCTGGCGGAGGAGTCCCTTGGCAAAGTTGGGGCCGATGAATGAAGAGTTGCTGAAATACCTCAACTCACCGAAACACTCTTCACTCTTGGGATAAGCGCACTACGCAGCTTCGTCACAAGTGGCCGGTTCCTGGTCGCCTGCCGCCGTGATGGTGGACGTTGACACGTCAGCCTGGTGGCAGAACGGGCACGCGAGCTCTCGCGAGAGACCGCTCAACTCGATCACTTCGCAACAGATGGCGACCGGCATTCGCCAGACAGTCGATTGGGGAAAGACCTGGGGGGCAAACGCGGGAGCCTCGCGCCCGTACGGCTGTCACCTGCCCCGTGCGGATCTGTCGCCACGGGTCGTCCTCTTCGACCGGGCTCGGGCGACGCGAGGCTGGCCACTCCTTATTCTCTTCCCGATGTCCTCTCCGCCGGACGAACGCCGCGCGGACGATTGAGTCTTTTCTTCGCCGGGGGTTCCGATGTCGTTTCGCAGATTGCTCCCTGTCCTCTCGCTGCTCATCCCGTTCTGGAATGGGGCACTCGGAGCCGACGAGCCCGCCTCGCGGCAGACCGCCGAACATCTCGACGTCCAGATCCGGTATGAGATGGACTACCTCCTCTCGCTGCCGAAGGACTACGACAAGCAGGAGAAATGGCCCCTCCTGCTGTTTCTCCACGGCGCGGGGGAACGGGGGAGCGAGCTCGACAAGGTCAAGGTGCACGGGCCCCCCAAACTGATTGCCGCCGGGCGCGACATCCCGATGATCGTCGTCTCTCCGCAATGCCCGGCTGAGCAGTGGTGGAACATCGATGCCCTGCTGGCTCTCCTCGATTCGATCGAGAAGACCCACAAGGTGGACAAGGAACGGATCTACGTGACCGGCCTGAGCATGGGAGGCTTCGGAACCTGGAGCCTCGCATCCCGGGCGCCGGAGCGGTTCGCCGCGCTCGTGCCGATCTGCGGCGGGGGAGAACCGTACTGGGCGGAGCGGTTCTCGCATGTCCCCATCTGGGTGTTTCATGGGGCCAAGGATGCTGCGGTCCCGCTCATCCGCTCCGAGGTGATGGTCGAGGCGCTCCGTAAGAAAAAGGGGAACCCCAAGTTCACGGTCTACCCCGAGGCGGGGCATGACTCGTGGACGGAAACCTACAACAACCCTGAACTGTGGGACTGGCTGCTTGCGCAGAAACGCGTTTCGAAGCCGAAGAAGATGAAAGAGGAGAAGTAGCGGTCCGAAAGTTGGACCTGCCTGGCCGCGGACGACAGTCCGTGAACCGGAGCGGGTCCGCGGCGGAATCGCTCGACGTCCTACAGGGATCTCCACTGCCAGGTTCACGCAATATCACCGTCAAGGGGTCCCTTTGATGGCGAACTGGCTCCCTGTTCTGCAGTGTGATGGATTCTGCGAGCCCTCAGCGTGATGCGATTCTGTCCCTGCGATTTCCCGGCGGGCCTCTTCTATGAGGCATGTCTCGCCGCCGACACCATCTCCATCTTTCGGAAGGAACCTCCCGCTCTCTCTTGAGCAGACTGCTCACTTTCGAACCACTAGCCATACGAGCCCTGGTAGTCTGGCGTTCGCAAGGTGGCTAATGGCATGCGACGAGGAACATCGACCGGCATTGATTGAAGAGATGTCGTTCGGCGAAATCTGCAAGGACTTACGACTCAGCCGGCCGTCTCATGGCCGGGGATTTTCCTGGTCGACTCACACGACCCGGCCGAGCGGCATTTCGTTTGCACGATGTGCCGAATTGGCCTGTTGAAACGTGTCGCGATCACTCTAAAACTCCGCCTCACCGAACAGCCGCGACGCCCCCGAGCACTGCGGCTGCGCTCCCAGAGTCATCAACCTGAGATTGCTGGTTCCATGTCATCGATCGACACACATGACCTCACTGAGGCCGATACTCTCAGCCGGCGTCTGATTTTCCTTCTCCCCGTTGCCGCCGCGCTGGTCGTCTGGAGCTGGTGGACTCCGTATCCGCTTGTCAGCTGGCTCCTCACGTTGCCGATCGCGTACTTCTTCCTGTGCGCGACGAGCCTGTACCACGAGTTCACGCACCGCCACAACCACTTCCGCTGTCTCGCGTGGGCCAAGGTCATCGGCACGATCATCGTCACGCCGGCGACCGCCTACCGGGAAACCCACGTCCGGCACCACGCCTATCTCAACAAGCCGGCCGACTGGGAGCTGTGGCCCTACTCCGATCCCGGCCGCTCCCGGACGTTTCGTCGCGTCTTCGCGTGGTTCGATATCTTCTTCGGATTCGTGACCTCGCCGCTGATCTACGGGCGAATCTACTGGTCGAAGAAGTCTCCCCTTTCGGCAGCGGTCCGGCGGCAGATCACGATCGAGTACCTCGCCTCGATCGTGTTCTGGGTTGTGGTCCTCGGAGCAGTCCACCGCTACGGCGAGTGGATGGAGTTCGGCCGATCGGTCCTCCTGCCCTGGTGGCTGGCGGGAGTCATGCAGACTCTCCGGAAGTTCACCGAGCATCTCGGAATGAGCAGCTTCGACCCCCTCGAAGGGACGCGGACCGTTCACGGGGGGAACGCGTTCACGCAGCTCTGCTCGTACCTCAACAGCGATATCTTCGTCCACGGACCGCATCACCGCAGCCCGATGGTGACGGCCGATGAACTCGACGCCTTCGCGACGGAACTGCGGAACCAGCCGAGGCCGCTCCCGTTCTACGGCAACTATGCGTCGGCTCTCCGGGCGATGTTGCCCCATCTGCTGCGGAACCCCGGGTGCGGGGAGAACGCGACGAAAGAGCCGCACACATTCTCGCCGCAGTCGTCGACGACAGCGGTCGCCCAGAGCTGAGTCCCCGCCAGCCCACTGCGATCGCCAATACTGACGAGAGCCGCGAGGACTGCGGGGTGATAATGCGCCCGCGCCTCGCGCTGAATCCGGCGACACCCGTACAGTGAAGGCACGGAACGTCGACGACGGGACGCAATGGCGGATTGAGAACGACCTGCGGAGACGCCGGATGGCTTATCAGCCGATTGAAAACTACGGGCTCATCGGTAACCTCCGGACCGCCGCTCTCGTCGGGATGGATGGCTCGATCGACTGGCTCTGCGTGCCGCGATTCGATTCGCCGAGCGTCTTCGGGGCGATTCTCGATGACGCAAAAGGAGGCCGCTTCCGCATCGCTCCTCCCAGCGACGGCGTGCGATACAAGCAGTTCTACTGGCCGGACACGAACATCCTCATCACCCGGTTCCTCCACCCGGACGGAGTCGGCGAGATCGAGGACTACATGCCGGTCGGCGGCACGGAGGATTCCTCCGCCGATCAGCTGATCCGCCGGGTCCGGGTCGTCCGCGGGCAGATGCCGTTTCGTCTCGAATGCCTCCCAGCGTTCGACTACGGTCGCGGCTCGCACCGGACGACGATCACCGAGCACGGAGTCCGCTTCGAGTCTCCCGATCTGTCGCTCGGACTCGCCTCGTCGGTCCCGCTTCGCCCGGTCAGTCCCTCCCACTCCGCGCGGAGTGGAGAAG
>JAEYWB010000927.1 GCA_023429275.1 Planctomycetota bacterium | reverse complement strand
GCTCTGGATCTGGGTGACGAGGGTGGTGTCCGGGGCGGGGCGGTCGGGGCGGGCGACGAGTTCACCGATCATCTGGAGGGCGGCGCCGATGAGCTGTCCTCCGGCCGCAGCGACCCGCTCCCGGCGTTCGGTCAGTTCCCGGGTCTGGGAGACGACCGCGTCCTGCTGCGACCGGTCGACCGGAGCGTCCGGCTGTTCGCCGACGAGCTGCTCGAGCCGGCGGCGGAGCTCTTCCATCCCGCTCTTGAGCTGGACTTCGTTGACCTCGGAGTCGGCGTCGAGGGCCGCCATCGCGAGGTCCTGCTTCATGGCCAGTGTGTCGAGCAGCCGCTCCTCGATCGTATCCTCAGTGACCAGCAGGAAGACGTCAACGGGATTCTTCTGGCCCATGCGGTGGGCGCGGGCCACACGCTGTTCGAGGATGGCCGGGTTCCACGGCAGGTCGACATTGATGACGGTGTTGGCCGCCTGCAGGTTGAGGCCGGTGCTGCCGGCGTTGGTCATGATGATGACCCGGCAGTCGGGGTCGGTCTGGAACCGCCGCACGATCGCAGCCCGGTCCTTCTGCGGCACATGTCCGTCGAGCCGCACGAACGGCAGCTCGATCTCGCCGAGGATCGGCTCGATCAGGTCGAGCATCTTCCGCCATTCACTGAACAGGATGATCTTGCGGTCCGGCTGCTCGGCCAGCTCGGACAGCAGTTCGCGGAGGCGGTCGAGCTTGGTGCTGTAGTTGGGATTGTCCTTGTCGACGAGGATCGACGCGTCGGCGGCCAGGCGGCACATCAGCAGGGCCTGCCGCAGCTTCAGCAGGTCCATCTCGGTCAGGTACGCCTTGCGGGTGATCTGCGAGACGATCCGCATCGATCCGGCGTGCAGGTCGAGCTGCTCCTGCGTCGGCGGAATGCGGACCACCGTCGTCGTCCGCTCGGGGAGCTGCGTCATGACCTCCTTGCGTGTGCGGCGGAGCAGGATCGGGCGGAGCTTTTCACGGACTTCGTCGAGATGCCGATACCCCTCCACCCGTCCGCGGTCATCCACCATGCGGTGCCGATGAAAGAACTCGAACGACGGTCCGAGCAGACGGTCATCGACGAACTGGCAGACGGTGTAAAGCTCGTCGAGCCGGTTCTCGAGCGGCGTCCCGCTCAGCACCAGGGCGTAAGGGCTTTTGAGCGAGCGGATCACCTGGGAGGTCTTCGATTCCCAGTTCTTGATCCGCTGACCTTCGTCGAGAATGATCAGATCCCACGGAACCTGTTCGACGCGAGCCAGGTCGCGGAGCACCTGCTCGTAGTTGCAGACGGTGAAGAACGCCTCCCCGCTGTACTGCGCGTCACGCTCTTCGGTGCGGCCGATGATGAGCTGCACCGAACGATCGCAGAACCGGTGGATCTCATCCCGCCACTGGCTCTTGAGCGACGCCGGGCAGATGACCAGCACCCGCCGGATTCCCGCCTTCTGCGCCAGCAGCTCCGCGACGCCGATCCCCTGGATCGTCTTGCCGAGTCCCATGTCGTCGGCCAGAACCGCCCGCCCGGCGCCGACGGCGAACGCCACGCCGTCCATCTGGTACGGAAGGAGCGTCACCTTGAGGAGGCTCTTCCGGAGAGGGTGGCTGGCCGGCTTTCTGCGGACCTCTTCGGCGAACTCCCTCAGCCCCTGCTGCGTGAGCTGCCGGTCGATCCACGCTTCGGCATCGGGATAGACCAGCGCCGGATACCCGAGGCGTTCGAGCTTGCGGAGCCGCTTCATGGCGTCAGCCGCGTCGATCAGGGTTCGTTCGACGAACGGCTTGACCACCTTGAGGACGTCTTCCGCCGCATCGGCCGGATGCAGAAACCGCAGGCCGAGCGGATCGTGATAGTCGAGGTAGACCGCGACCTGCTTCTGAACGAACGGCTTCGCCAGCGCTTTCCTGTCAAACTTCTTCTGAATCTTGTTCAGGACATGAAGCAGGTGCTTGCAGGTCCCGAGGCGATTGGTGCGAAAGTCGGGACAGGAGCAGTACGACTGCCCCGGCTCGGCGCCGTGCAGGGCGACGCGGTAGGTCTTGCCGGAGTGGCGGCTGGTGAGGATGTAGTCGGTCCATGGAACGGAGGGGTCGACGGAGCGGAACGCCATCTTCTCTTCCGCCGAGCGGATGCGGCGGTCTTCGAAGGCCCGCGCGAGCAGTTCTTCCCGCGTCAGCAGTTCGAGGGGGACCGACTCGTCGGGAACCGTGGAGAGACCCAGAGCGAGTTTGTGATCGAGGAGCGTCCGCAGCGCGGCCCCGGCGTGGGTGCATGGAACCTCGCACTGATCGCACTTGAGGTGCAGCGTCCTGTTGCGTCCGCTGACTTGCGTCACGACAACGACCGCCCCGTTCCCCGCGGAGTCCGGCACACGAACGCGGAAAAGGTCTCCGCCGAGATAGACGTCCTCTTCCGGGTCGACCGAGAAATCCCTCGCCCCGCTCGCGAGAAGCTTGCCCCCGTTCTCGCCGAGCATCTGGCAAGCCTGGTGATACGTCAGCCGGCTCAATCGATCTCGGAATGAAAGAGCCTTCCGGGAAGCACCGGGCGCAGTCGCCATGCCGACGTCCTCTTCAATTGTTGAAGCAAGTTCGGCCGTACGATAGCGCGGCCCAGGCGACAATTCCATCATCCTCCCGCCCCACCAGACCACATTGCTATTCAGGCACAGGCCAGTGCATCGATCCGACGTCGCACCCTGTTTGTGGTGCGTTGACATCCGCGCTATCTGGCTGCATGTAGATGCCGGGGCAAATCGTCCGGCGTGCCATCGGTTCGGCAGGGCGTTCTGTGAGCAGCCCGTCGTTCTTACGGCGAACTGGCTCCAGGCCGGGACGCTGGCCCTGGCTGGGTCGGCACGATCAGGCAGAGGAGCGGGACGACCGCGCAGAACAGGCCGAGGATCCAGCCCATGGCTAGCGTGGCGTTGCCCCCGCCGAGCGCCAGGAGCAGGGGAATCGTTGTCCAGACCACGCCCAGAACTGCCAGCCCCCACTCGACGAATTTCGGGATGGCGAACGCGTCGGATCCCCGCATCAACTGGACGGCGCTCGCCGCGATCGAGACGCAGACCACGAACCAGATCGGCACTTTCACCAGCAGAGTGATACTGCCGCTGAGGGCGGTCACGTTGATCGACATCCCTCCAAACGGGGCGAACAGGTCGCCGAACCCGCCGGAGACCTGGGCGTTCCGGATCGTCAACCAGGTCATTGGAAGCGAGAGCAGCCCCGACACAATGGCGGCCACCAGGAGACTGTTCTTCTGCTTCGCATTCATCGCTTCCCCGCTGACATGCCAAGAGGATCGGTTGGCGAGATCAGGATCGCTCCGGCTCCTGCCACGTCCGGAGTCTGACCCTGTCAAACGCCGCTGGTCAAGGCGGATTCCAAGATCCTCATGGGCTTTGCCAGTGCCAGTAAGCGAGCGATTGAGGGGAGTCGTCCCCGAGGAACGTCCGAGAGCCTTGAAGAGATCAGACTATGCCGGAGATCACTTGATGAATGCTCTCAGGTCTCCCGATGATCTCTTTTGGTCATGCATCATCGAACGGCACTGGCAGAGCCGGCAGAGCCAGTGGCCCACAAGAGTGACCCCGACCGACAGTGCCACCCGTGGCGGGGAGTTTCTGAAATCGCGAATGATCCCTGTCAGGTTTCGGCCCGTAGGTCACAATGCGATGGAGCTTCCCCTCATGAAAGACTCGTCCCGATGAACGTTTCCGGTTGCCTGTCTGACGACCTCCTGAAGGCGCTCCATCGGGGTGAGCTGTCGGATGGAGAAGTCCGCGAGTGCGAATCGCACCTGATGAGCTGCGAGGCCTGCGGTGTCCGCTCTCGCAGCGTTCAAGCGACCGCCCCCCTGCTGGAGTTCCCGCCAGGGGGCAATGAGATCGCCAGGTCCGCCGCGGACGAACGCGAGGCTCAAGATCTGACCGCCCGGCACTCGGACGGTTCACGGCAGGTCGCAGGGACGGCAGGTCGCGATTCGGTCTCAATCCGGCAGGAAACGGTCGATCCTGAAGGTCAACGTCTGGCTGACCTGGCAGGCTTGCCGACCCTGTTGTCCGGGGCCGTCACCGAGTCCACCACGATGACTGGCGCCGCGGCCGCACTGTTGCCGTCGGACGAAAAGTCCCACACGCTCGTCCTGCACCCGAAAGAGGGGGCCATGCTGGGCGTCTACCGGCTCGACAAAAAGCTGGGCGAAGGGGGGATGGGGGCGGTCTGGAAGGCCTACCACACCCGCCTCAAGAAGTGGGTCGCCCTCAAGGTGCTCTCGGCCCGTCTGCTCCGCGACGCCACGCTGGTGGCCCGGTTCGAGCGGGAGATGGAAGCGGTGGGGAAACTCGATCACCCTGTGATCGTGCGGGCGATGGATGCGGGGGAGATCGAAGGGACGCACTACCTGGTGATGGAGTACGTCGAGGGGACGGACTTCGGGGAACTCGTCCAATCGAAAGGGGCCCGGACCGTGCGGGACGCCTGCGAGATGGTGCGGCAGGCGGCGGTGGGACTGGCGTACGCTCACAAGAACGGACTTGTTCACCGCGACATCAAGCCGTCGAACCTGTTCCTGACGAAGGACGGCAAGGTCAAGGTTCTCGACCTGGGTCTGGCGCGGCTGCAAGGGGAAGGGCTGGCGACGGACGCGGGAGCCGGGCTGACCGGCACCGGGCAGATTCTCGGCACGCCCGACTATATGGCTCCCGAGCAATGGGAGGATACGCACAACGTCGGACCGGCGAGCGACCTGTACGCCTTGGGCTGCACGCTGTTCTTCCTGCTCACCGGCCGGGCTCCGTTCGCCGATGAGAAGCATCCGACGCTGCTCAAGAAGATGCTGGGGCACTCCGAACATGCCCCACCGTCACTTTCTGCAGTCCGCGCCGAGCTGATGACCCGTGCCCGGAAGACGGGGCCGGCGAAGGCGGCGCCCGATGCGGCTTTGCTTCATGGTCACGACATCCCCCCAGAGCTCGAAGCGATTTACCTGCGACTGCTGGCGAAAGACCCCGCCGCGCGATTTGCATCGGCCGACGAATTGGCAACGGCGCTCGTTGACGTCATCAAGGCGAGGTCGTCCGTCGCGACGGCCGGTGTGCCGACAAGGCCAGATGAGCAAACACCGCAACTTCCGATTGCGGGCCTCACTTCTCCCTCCCAGCCGATGAAAACTCCTCCCGGAACGAGATCCCCTCCTGGCGGTGCGTCGTCACGGAGTCGACGAACCTGGCTCGCGACGGTCGCGGGCATTGCCGCCGTTCCGTTGATTGGCTTGATCATGATCACGGTCAAGAACAGGGAGGAATCGGGCACGACGAGGGATGTCGACAACTCGGCTGTCGTCCGCATGTCGGGTCAGAGCGATGCAGGAAAGCCGGTTGCTGAAGCCCAGCCCTCAGCGCGAAGCGTTCCGTCCCCCGCCCCGCCCGACAAGCAGGCCGCGGCTCCGAAACCCGCCATTGCGCCGTTCGATGCCGCGCAGGCGAAGGCATACCAGGAAGACTGGGCGGACTACCTCAATGTCCCGGTCCAGTACACCAACTCGATCGGCATGACGTTCCGCCTCATCCCGCCGGGCGAGTTCCAGATGGGGAGCACGCCGGAAGAGATCGAGCAGTTCATCCAGGGAGCGAGCGGCAGGTATCTCGAAACGGTCCAGAGCCAGGTCCCGAAGCACAAGGTGGTACTGACCCGTCCGATCTACCTGGGGAGCACGGAAGTCACGCAGTCGCAGTATCAGCGAGTCATGGGAAGAAACCCGTCGCACTTTTCTGCAGAAGGGATAGGGAAAGAGCTGGTCGCCGGGATGGATACGGCCCAGTTCCCGGTGGAGTCCGTCTCCTGCGAGGATGTTGTCGTGTTCGCGAGAAGCCTTGGTGAGCTGGAACTGCCGAACCAGGTGGCAGAGGCAGCCCCTGGCCGGAACCCTGCCGACGCGGAGTTCGTTTATCGCCTGCCAACGGAAGCCGAATGGGAGTTTGCCTGTCGGGCCGGGGAGACGGGCGCATACGGCTTTGGTGATCTTCGGGAGCAGTTACCGGAATATGGCTGGCACGTCGAGACCGCAAGCAGCAGGACGCATGCTGTCGGCGAATTGAAAGCCAATCCCTTCGGGCTGCTCGATATCCACGGAAATGTCTGGGAATGGACGCAGGATTCGTGGGAGCTTTTCTACTACGAACGATTCCGTGACCAGCCGGCAATCAACCCCTGGGGACCAGAGGGGGCATTGCCCGAGCGGGTCTACAAGGGTGGGGGATGGGGAGCGTCGGCCGAATCGTGCCGTGCGGCCAGTCGTCCGAGATTGGATTCCTTGAAGCAGACCTCCAGCGTCGGATTCCGAATGGTCATGTCCGTCGATGCCGCCAGGAGGGCATTGAAGGGGCTGGCCGCAACGATGAGATGAAATTCAGGCGCTTAGCATCTGACACTCAACCCGATTCAGTCGACTTCGCCGCCGAACGGAACGGGACTTTGGTCCTGACCCGCGGTGATTTCTCCCTTCATAGGTTCACCTCACCGCCGAATTCAGACACTTCGCAATTGTCCAATTGCGTCGCCTTGAATGCCTCCAATGCACTTTCGGATACAACAAGTCGTCCATCCACATCCACGCCAATATCGTCCACCCCCGCTTTGCCCGTGATACCGAGCCATGCAAATTGTGGAAGCTGCCGGTCGGGATAGTAGTCTCGGAATTGTCCTGATGTTGATATCTCTACTTGTTTTAGTTCGTACCCCGACAACTCTCGGCTTCCCAACACGTCAGCCAACCTTTGCGTGACGATGAAGCATGGACTGCATTCCAACAACTCGTCGCCGAGCCATCCATCGAATTGATAATGTGGCTTGTGAACCACCAATGGCTTACCAAGCGTTCTTGTGAAAGCTGTGTTTGGTCCGCATCCACCCGCAACTTCGGGATCGAGTTTGTAGAACTTCATGCTACCCTCCTAACGGTGGTGTGAATCGTGTGCCAAACACATTGTCGATTTCCGTGGCGTTATCCAAGAGCTGCTGTCGAGTTGGCACAGTGCCAGTTGAATCGAACCGTGCGCGGCGGGGTGGCCGGGCCGAAAGCAGGGTCCCGTGCGTTGCAAAGGTTCGTTTGTAGACAGAAGATCGGGTGGCCGGGTCAGGACCAGAAATCAAACAGGGTTCAGGACTCCTTGATTTCCTCAACAATGAGTCCTGACCCCCTGACCCGTTCTCCGAAGGACGACAACGTCATCGAAGCCGAGTTCGAGAAGGAGTAATCAGCCAGGGTATCTCCTGGACCCGACCAGCCGCACGAGCGATGGGTTGGGCTAAGGACACTGTTCCGAAAGGTGCGTCTTCAGCCCAGCCCATCGCTTTTTCCAACATTAGTGGTCGTGGGATGTTTCTGGGGTGTGTCGTCGTTTCACTGCGTGACAAGACAACGACGCAGCCGTACACTTTCTCGATGAATGGCAGTTTTCTCCTTGAGCGTCTGAGCATCGCTTGACTCGTCCGTCGTTTGAGCACGATCTCTATTTGACGCTTTTCATCTCGAATGGCGGCGGTTGGTGACGTCCACAGGGCGTCCCTTCATGCGTCGGCTTCTGATCCGAGACCGCTTCGTCGGATGGACAGAGCGCGCCGTCTCTCTTTTGCGTCCTAGTCCGAGATTACGCCATGTCTGCGCCCATGCCCCCTGCGACCTCGATCGGGGTCGTCCTGAGCCGCATCTTCTGGATGCTGTTCGGCCCGCTGTTTCTCGTCCTGCTACTTTTCCTCTCCTCTGAGCGCGGCGGAGGCTGGCTGACACCAACGGACGTCGTCTACTTCGTCGTGCTGACCGGCCTCGTCGTCGCCCGCTGGATTGAGTTCCGTGGCGGAGACCCTCGAACGTCGACCGGTGAGCCGGCCACGATCGATCAACTCCGGAAATACGGGATCGTCACGATCCTCGTCGGCGTCATAGCCTGGATTGCGGTGAAGATGCTCTCCGGGATTGCCGCGCCCATCGCGGATGCGTCCTGATTTCCTGGTCGCAGTCGGAGTTCAACGTGCTAATCGCCTTGATACAGTTCACCGTCGCAGCCGGCATCATCATCGTTGCAGGCACGTACCTCTCGAAGTTCGCCGATGAGATCGCGGAGCGAACCGGCTTCGGTCGACTGCTCATCGGCAGCATTCTTCTCGCCGGAGCAACGTCTCTCCCGGAGCTGTCGGTCGACATCTCCGCAGTACGAAAGGGGATGGTCGACCTGGCGTTCGGAGACCTGATCGGAAGCAGCGTCTTTAACCTGCTCATCCTTGCCTTTCTCGATCTCTCGGTTCACTCGAAGGGAAAGATGCTCTCGCGGCAGGCGGCTCGTCACGCCTTGTCCGGCAATGTGGGAGCCGCGCTCACGACGGTCGTCGCCGTGGCCCTGCTCACACCGCATGTCCTTGGGGCGGGAGAGCTGCTGGGAATTTCGTACGGCCTCTGGCTGGTCGGCGCCGGATACCTCATGGGTGTGCGTCTGATTTATTTCGACCAGCGGGCCTCGCAAGCGGAGGTCGCTGCAACCGCTGCCGCGCATGACGATTCACAAGTCGCACGGCAATCCTGGCGTAGTTCGCTGCTCGGCTTTATGGTCGCCGCAGCAGTCATCGTCGTCACCGGTCCCTTTCTGGCCGAGGCCGCGGGGCTAATTGCTGATGCGAGTGGGCTCGGGAAAACGTTCGTCGGCACAACACTCGTGGCGTTCAGCACTTCTCTTCCTGAACTGGTCGCCTCACTCGCCGCCCTTCGGATGGGAGCGCTCGATCTGGCGATCGGAAATGTCTTCGGCAGCAATGCCTTCAATATGATCCTGCTCTTGCCTCTGGACTTAATTCATCCGGGTCCGATGCTGGCGGCAGTCTCCAGCACGCATGCTATCACTTGCCTCGCGGCCATCGGTGCGACGCTCGTCGTCGTTCTTGGCCAGCTTTACCACGCGGAAAGGCGGAGAAGGGTGATCGAGCCGGATGCAACGCTGGTTATCGCGATTGTGTTTGGAGCATTGTGGCTGATCTACCGGAGTGGAGGATCGTGACCCTTCTGAAAAGTACATCCTGGGATCCACGGGGCGTCCGCGTGCACCGTACGGAACTCGTCGCGGTGGCAATCCCCACTGGCGTACAGGACTGAGTCATGTTTGTCTGCCCGACATGTGGACGTGCCATCGCTACGAGTGAGGGGGCCTGCCCGATCTGTCGGAAGGAGTGTTCGAGATCTCGCGACCTCTGGCGGCTCATTGCGATGTTGATGGCGCTCATTGCGTGGGCGCTTGCACTCTGCAACAGCCTGCTGTTCATTATGCTTCCCCTGCTGCTGATGCATTGATTCGCCGTATTGTCCGATGAGCTCGTTGCGAAGTAGAAGGAGCATGTAAAAAGGGCGTGGTGAGTTGTGCGTGTGCGCCACTTCTGCTCCTTCGTATCTCGAGCCAAAGGACCCCCGTCGAGGCGTCCTCTGAGCACTCGTCTGTGAGTCTACCGACCCGGGACGCCAAAAAGACGCTTGCCACGCCCCCTTCCGCAGAGCCTCCAGGGCATGCCACACAGAAGCGGCCGCTGCTGCCGCGGTGGGCAACTCTGTCCCGGCAGGCTTGTGGCGACAGATTCGGATGACTGACTCCGCGCGGAGTGGGCGCGGCGACCGGCGTGAGTTCCGCGTCGGCCGCTCCACGCTCGGCAGATGAGCCCGAACTGCAGAAGAGCGTCCGGGTTCGGAAGGGAACCTTTGGGGTCTTCATGGACTTGTCGCAGGAAGAAGTGGGCGCGGGCTCGCAGGAGGAGTTCGACGAACGAATCCGGTTGCAATGCGAAACTTGGCCGGCCCGACTCAAGCGGAAAAGTCGTCCCTTCGTCCCTTCGTCCCGGGGCGTCGATGGACGTTGGACGATCCGCGGACAGGCGCGAGCGTCGAACGTTCCGGTCCGCCGAATCCCCAAAGAGAATCCGCTCTTCAAGAAGTTGAGGGAGCGTCTCCGCGATCCTTTCATCTCCTAGTGACGCGAGCAGGGCGTGACCTGATCCGCTCTCCAGCGGCCGCCGGGCACGACACGTGGGGTAATTGCCGGGAAGCGTCTCTGCTGGCTACGATTTCCCGCAACTCTGCGGAATTCGCGACGAGAATCGACCAGCTTTCATTCCGGGAGCCGGCTTCAAATTCCCGCGCGACCCACGTTTGGCCACGAAACGACGGTGAATGCCCTACGGTCTTGGACCGGTTCCTCAGCCTGGCGATCTCGACGGTTTGCGTACGTCTCGTACCCGTTTGGCCCCGATTTACACGGAGAGATGAGCCGCTATGAACAAGGACATTCCCAAGTTCGACGACATCATCGTCGGAAACCGCGGTTGGGACAATGACAGCTTCGACTCGCGACTCGAGCTGCCTGATCGCCGGAACATGTATCAGAACGGATGGCTGACGATCGAACTCAAGGTCGAGTTGCGATTTCGGGACTCGACGAATCCCCTATCGGCCAGTGACGGGATGACGCAGGTTGGCTCCAACTGGTTTATGACGGATGGGAACAAGACGCGGTTTTCCATCATCGACTGGGACTATGCGTCGAAGGCCAAATTTGCGACCGGGTTTCAGAAAGTCGCTGAGGCAGCGTGGAACTACCGCTTCACGCTCATGCCGCCAAAGGAGTACGGGGAATTCGACTATCTTGATCCGAGTGGAGTCTGGATTGTTCGCCCGAACATCCTTTGTCTCTTCCGGTTGAAACTCGTTCGGACTGTTACGTCGGGTTACATCAGGCCCCTCATCTCGGCAAATGACAATCCCCATGCCATTGTGAACGTCGTGAGAGTGCCATCCGAAAACGTCTCGGTCAGCTTCAAAGACGGCAGCTTCGTCCTGAAAAAGATGCACGGCCATGTCTTTCGATCCAATAGTGGCCTGCTGACGAATTTTGACGTCGAAGATCTCTCTCACTATACGGTCATGCACGAGGTTGGCCATCTCCTGGGTCAGCCTCACATCAAATGCATGGGCTTCCGTCCCCTCCCCGTCTGTTCGGTCGATGGCAGCGCCGACGAGACATACGGCCGTGGTGATCATCCCGAAGA
Source organism: Planctomycetota bacterium (assembly GCA_023429275.1). Taxonomy (GTDB): domain Bacteria; phylum Planctomycetota; class Planctomycetia; order Planctomycetales; family Planctomycetaceae; genus Planctomyces_A. The sequence goes on along the minus strand of JAEYWB010000927.1, from coordinate 816 downwards.
ACATGCCAACGTCATGGGAGGCGGGGACATGCTGACCGCCATCAATGCCCAGCCCTGGATGCACCGAATTAGAGAACACACCAACTACATCCGCTTCAAGCCGACGGTATCCAAGCCCAACCCGCGTTCCATCTCTGTGCGATACTATACGAGCGGTCAACGGGAGTTCTGAGTCATGCGGAAGTCGATGCGGCAATCCGTCACCACGTCATTTGCAGTCCGCCGCTGCCACCGTGGGAGACGCTGCGATCGGCGGTCGTCGTGTCGTAGCCGAGGTAGCCGCCGAACCGGGGCGTGAAGGCCGCATTGAGGCCGACGCCGAACATGGGACCGAGCTGGTTGCCGACCGTGAGGAACCCGCCGCCGTCTGCGCCTCAAGGTTGGCGGTCACGAGGCGATCGGGGTCGAGCAGTTCGCAGGCGTAGCGGGCATGGAAGTCTGGCACAACGAGCAAGCAGACGGCACCCCGTCACAACACCGAAAGCTCACTTTCTGAAGGTCCACTCGTCGCGGCAGGGTGAACCGCGAAGCTCTCAAGAACCGCGTTCAGCACATCAGGGGCGATCCGCTTCGGGGCATCGTGGTTGAGAAGACGCCGGCGCCGATAGACCGAGAAAAGGCCGAGATGCGCACTGGGTGCGTCCCCAGCTGATAGCTGATAGGCCAGATATCAGTAATCCGAGGTCACCCGCCGTGGGGTCGGGCGGCTGACTCTCAGTAATCCAAGGTCAGCTTTCGCGCGGCCCCATAGCGAGACTCTCAGTAATCCAAGGTCACTCCTGGAAACGCTTCGTCGGTGGTTTGTAGTCGTGGGTG
>JAEYWB010000913.1 GCA_023429275.1 Planctomycetota bacterium | reverse complement strand
GATGTTCTGTTTGGTGTCGATCGTGGGAAGCGCCCAGGACCCCTCGCGGGCGGCGGCGGCCGCCTGGCGGAGCTGGTTGATGGTCCGCGGGAGCTCGGCCACTTTCAGCCGCGGCTCGACAGGCAGCGCCGTTTCCAGGTTCGCGATGGCGACGAGATCGGCCGCGCGGGCTTCGACGCGATCGGCATAGGCTCCGAGGAACCTGGCAAACCGCTCGCCGGGCCAGTTGCGGACTTCCCGGAACGCCTTGTCGGCGGCCTGCAGCGCCTGCTCGACTTCGCTCCACGGGCTGACCGGATAGACATCCGGCAGCGAGGCGCGGGTGGCAGGGTTTACGGCGGTGAAGTTGTCACGGCCTTCGGAGGGTCTCCATTGGCCGTTGATGAGGACGGGATGAACGGAGGCGGGCATGGGTCGGTCCGGGCGGTGAATTGTCAGGGACGATGAGTTTAGGCCGGATCGCGGCGGGTTGCGCGGCCGGATGGGAGGAACCGCCTGGAGACGCCCGCCGCGCTCGGCCCTGCCGATCTCGAGTCCGACACAAAAAACGCCATGCTCACGCCGGATCGCGGCGTTAGCATGGCGGGAGAGAGAACAGTGCGAGCCGGTCAGTCTTTGAGTTCGAGCTTCATCTCGGGGTTAGCGCCGTCAGCATTCACAACCGCGACGAGATCTGACGTCTTGGCGTCCCCATACTTCTTGGGAAGGCCAGACTTCGCAGGACGCATGGCCCGCGCGACGTCGTCAGGTGACGGCGGCTCGTAGTTGGGGGAATCGATCGGCGCTTCCGGCTTCGCTGGCGGAATGTTTTCCACCAGTTGAACAACGACAGTGTGTTTGCCGGCGACGGCGCCATCGTTGCTCGAAAACGTCGTCAGCTGGAATGAGCCGCTTTCGTCCGTGCGACCAAAGGCCGAGCGGTCCTTTTCTTGACAGAAGAAGGTGACGTCAGCCCCTTTGACGGGCTTGCCCTTGTAAGTGATGGTGCCCTTCACCGGGAACACGGGGTCGCGACCCGGAACAGCCCCCCCACCGCAACCAGTCACGCTCATTAACAGGGCTGCTGCAAGTAATACAACTCGCTTCATCGTGGAGATCCCCTCGGTCGGTCGCGTGGCGGCTCGACCGCGTATTGTTCGGCCTATTGATTCAAGGAAAGCCGGTTGAGGAGATCCCCCAACCGGCTGATGAGAGCGGAAACATCCGCAACGCACTCAGAACTCGCCGGCGGTCTCACCGCCCGCGCGGGTTCCCAGTCCACCCCAGACGCCGTACGGGCTTCGCCCACCTGCCACCGCGGCAGCGCCGAGGTTTCCGGTGTCGATGCTGTCTGAGATGAAGCGGACGGCGCCGTCGCACATCAAAGCGTGAACGCCACCGGTGTGATAGCTGCTCGCCGTCAGCAACGGACTCGTCGCGTCGGCATTCCCGTTGGTGTCGTTCGTGCAGGACGGCTTGTTGGGGCCAAGCACGGTCGAGAATCCGACGTTCTCAGCCTGGCCGTCGGCCCACAGCGAGCTGAAGCGGCCCTTGACGGCGGAGGCGTTTGTATAGCGAGAACCGCTGGCGACCGCCGCCACTGCCGCGAGGCACGCACCCGGGTTGGTCGTGATGGTCGGAACGTTGGTTAACGTTCCTTCGCGGATATCCGCGTTGGCTTTGCCATTGATGCCGAAGTTGGCCATGACGCGTTCGCTGAAGGCGACCGTATTGCTTGTGCCGTCAGCGATGTCGCGGATCCCCATGCAGTTGCCGACCATGAACACGCCGTTGTTGATGTTGGAACGATATTCGTTCACGACACCGACAATGTTGTCGCCCATGTTGAAGGCATAGCTGACATTGCCTTGCGCGAATTGAGGGGCCGGATCAGTGGGGCAGCGAAATCCTTCGAACCGCGTGGCCCAGCCAGCCCAACCATTCCAGGGGGCATCGCCGCCTGGGACGACCGTGGGAATGCCCGGACCGGATCCAGCCGAGATGATGTTGTACTGCGGCGCCTGATCGAGGTAAGGCAAGAGTCCGACCATTCCCGACTTACGGGAATAGTGCCCCTGAATTCGAGGAGCCGTACAGCCGCCTCCTGCGGAGTTGGGATCCGCGGGATTGGTTGGCGCAGCCCCCCACAGGCACTGCGACCCACCCTTGCGGAAAGTGAACCGACCGTAGACGTCGTGATAATTGTGAAGTGCCAGCCCGATCTGCTTCAGGTTGTTCTTGCACTGAGTCCGGCGGGCCGCTTCACGCGCCTGCTGCACGGCCGGCAGCAGGAGGGCGATCAGAATCGCGATGATCGCGATGACCACCAGCAGTTCGATGAGCGTAAATCCATTCGCTCGTTGCGCAATCCTCTTCATCAATCTTCTCCCCGAAAAAAGCTGATAAAGCCCGGCCTGCATCGACAATGAGGCCGACCGGAAAACAAAACGTGCATGCAAACGAACTTGTTTCACGACCGCGAAGGTGTGAAAAGAACAACATCCAGTTTTTCCGCCGCTCGGGATGCTTTCGGATTCCCACGTCTTCGAAGACGCGGTCGACAAACATCTCCTTGACGGATGAGTTACAACACCGCAGAACGCGGTTGAGAACGGATTGAGCAGCGAAAATCCTCACGCGAAAGTATCCCTCCTGTGACAGGCTGTCAATCACCGGTTTTGCCAAGCCTTTGGGGTGTATCGTTTTGCGGCGCTCTGGGTTGCTTCGGTTTTATTTTGCGACGGGACCCTGCCCCTCCTAGCGATGAGCTACGTGTCGCGAGCTGAATTAGATGCCTCTTCCGAAGGCGTTATGCTGTCTCGCGCGACGCAAGGACGGCCGGGTACTGATTTGATCCATGCTCCATGAACCGTGACGAAATCTTCTCGGCCAGCCTGCAGTACTTCCTGGCGCCGATCCGTGACCTGCTTGAGGAACCGGACGTCACGGAGGTGATGGTCAACGGGCCGGCCGAGGTGTTCGTGGAGCGCGGCGGGCGGCTGTTTGCCACCGACCGCTCCTTTCCGAGCGACGACGCACTGCGGTCGGCCGTGCACAACATCGCGCAGTACGTCGGCCGGGAGATCAATGCCGACCAGCCGATCCTGGATGCCCGACTGCCGGACGGCTCGCGGGTGCACGTCGTCATCCCACCGAGTTCGCGGCGGGGAGTCTGCCTGACGATCCGGAAGTTCCGGCAGGACACGCTCACGTTGGCGGACTTTGTGCGGCTGGGGAGCCTGTCCGAGATGGCGGCCGAGTTCCTCGAGATCGCGGTGCGGTTGCGGAAGAACATCCTCGTGGCGGGAGGAACCGGGACCGGCAAGACGACGTTTCTCAACGGGCTGTCAGTCGCGATTCCCTCCGACGAGCGGATCATCGTCATCGAAGACAGTTCGGAGCTGCGACTGGCGCAGCCGCACACGGTTTACCTCGAGGCGCAAACGGCCGATGCGGCAGGCCGCGGGGCGGTGACGATCCGGCAGCTGTTCATGGCGTCGCTGCGAATGCGGCCGGACCGGATCATCGTCGGCGAAGTGCGCGGCGGCGAAGCGC
>JAEYWB010000858.1 GCA_023429275.1 Planctomycetota bacterium | reverse complement strand
CCCCCTCCCTGTCGGTAACGTTTGACCACATCCGTGGCCTGCAAAGGCGTACGAGACGACATCCCGAATCAACAGTTCCCGTGAATTGGCGCGGTGACATGACGAAGACGCGAACCCCGCGTGCGCGATCCCGTCAACAAGAACTCGCGACCGTTCGGTAAGCCGCCAGTGCTTCAGCCCGGCTCGATTGGAGGCAATCCCTATCATCGCACCGGAGCCCTTACGCAAACGTCGGACCACAACTTGACCATCAAGGAAGACCCGAAGATTTGCTGGCCAATGAGCCTCGCCGCCCCGCGGGTGGCGAAAAAAGCGTCGCCACCGGCCGGCAACTGGCCCTTCAAGACCCCTCTGGGAAAGACCATCTGCGAATGCGTTGCAGCGGAAAGTCGCCTTTCGCTCCGCGAAAGGACGTTACGCACGATCTGACGTCCAGCGGTTGAATGGTTCTCCCCGCCCTTTCGCGGCGAGAAAGGCGACAGAAGCCCCCGCAACCAGCCCTCCGGTACGTGCCCAGCCCGTCAGAATCGCCGCATCGATATCAGGCGGCCTTCAGCTTCGACGGCACCCACTCGGAGTCCGAATAGGAACGCGTGACTTCCTGAAGAGCGATAAGCGCCGCCTGCGGTGACTCTTCGGCAGCTTCGGCGAGTCGCCGGATGTCCGCGAGGACCTGCATCGCAGGGCGGATCGTCTCACGGTCCCCGGCGAAGATCTTCTCGTGGACTTTCCGGGCCCCCTTCTCGGAGCTGTAGAAGAGCTCCTCGTAGAGCTTCTCCCCGGGCCTCAGGCCGGTGAAGACGATGTCGATATCGTCCGGGTACCGCAGGCCCGACAGGAGGATCATGTCCTTCGCGAGGTCGAGGATCCGGACCGGATCCCCCATGTCGAGGATGAGGACCTCACCCGAGATCCCAAGGACCCCCGCCTGGATGACCAGCTGGACCGCCTCGGGGATCGTCATGAAGAACCGCTTCATCTCCGGGTCGGTGACCGTGATCGGTCCCCCCGTTTCGATCTGCTTCCGGAACGTCGGGACGACACTCCCCGCGGAGTTGAGGACGTTGCCGAAGCGGACCGTGAGAAAATGCGTATCGCCGTGCTGCGAGAGAGACTGCACGTACTTTTCGGCGACGAGCTTCGTGGCCCCCATGACGCTGGTCGGCCGGACGGCCTTGTCGGTCGAGATCTGAACGAACCGTTCCGCCTTGTAGCGGTGGGCGGCATCCGCGACCGCCTTCGTCCCGAAGACGTTGTTCATGATGGCGGACTGCGGGTTGTCCTCCATCAGCGGAACGTGCTTGTAGGCCGCGGCGTGGAAGACGAGATGCGGCCGGGCTTCGCCAAACACCTGGTCGAGCCGGTCCTGGTCGAGGATGTCGGCGATGACGAAGCGGATCTTCGCCTGGGGGTAGGACTGCAGGAACTCCTGCTCCAGCGAGAAGACGCCGAACTCCGACTGGTCGTAGACGACAAGGGACTCGGGAGCGAGGCCCAGGATCTGTCGGCAGAGCTCGCTGCCGATGCTCCCTGCCCCGCCTGTCACGATGACCCGCTTCCCGGTGATCGAGCCGCGGAGCGACTCCATGTCGAGCCGGTTCGGCTCCCTCCGGAGAAGGTCAGAGACCGTGACGTCGCGGACCGCAAGCTTGAAACGGCGATCGACCAGCTCGCTCACGGCGGGAATCATCGAGATCTCGATGCCCGCGGCGGCGCACTCCCGAAGCAGTTCCCGCACCACCCGTCCCGGGACGCTCGCCGGAATGAGCAGATGGCTCGCACCGGACTGCGTCCGGATTCGATCCCAGCCGAGGCCGCGATCGTAGACCGGCCAGCCGCCGATCCGCGACGCGCAGAACCGTTCGTCCACCTGGATAAAACCGGAGATGCGGAACGCCCGAAGAGCCATCCGGGTCGAGGTGAGCATCCGCAGGATGCCGATCGACTCGTGCCCCACGCTGTAGATCAGCGCCCGGGGGAGTTGCGCACTCCGCAGTCGGGGGCCGATGAGCTCGTAGTAAACGCGGTAGCTGACGCGAAGCGTCCCGAGGGCGAGCAGCGTCAGGGCTCCGTCGATCAGGATGACCGAACGGGGGATATTCGGGAGCGTCGGCGACGCGAGGTTGGCCAGGAAGAGGATCGTCACCGACGTCAGCATGAACATGCCGACCCGGACCAGATCGAACACGGTCGGAAACCGGAAGCTTCCGCGCCATTCTCCCCAGAGGAGGCAGGAGGCCGTCTTGGCGGTCAAGACCAGGAGGATGGTGTGCCAGAAGGCCGGGACAATCCGTTCGTCGAGGTCGAACCGCAGCGCGTACGCCGCCAGCAGGCTTCCCGAGTAGAGAAGCAGGTAGGCGGGAACGATGGCGGCGAGACGGTATCGCATGCGTAGCCAGGTGACGCGGGGGCCTGCCGAAGACGGGCCGCGGGGAGGGGTCTATATCAAGAAGCGGGCTCAGCGGGCAATCGGGGATTCCATCGACGGACGGCGATGGCAGGATCGGCCGAAGACGTCTTGACCCTCTTCGCGCAGCCGCCCTATAACCCCGCCGCTCCCGCTGGCCGGGGCCGAGATCGATATGACGTCGCCCGGATGCGGCGTCTCCCCCGCCGGCCTGTCCTCCCTGTGCAGCCTCTCCCTTCGGCGCGGCTGATCCCCTCGATCCCTGGAGTTCCCCATGAGTGAACGGACTCACTCCCCGGAAGTCGCTGCCACACCCGAGACAAACACCGCGCCGGCCGCGACCGCTCGCCCCCGCCGCCGAATCGTCCCGCTGTTCGCCGGGACCTCCGCCGCCGTCCTCGGCGCCGCCGTCCTGTTCCAGGTCCTGCGTCCCGAGCCGGCCGCCTCGCAGACTCGCGAACCCGCGCCGTCCGCCGGCCAGGGCGCGGCTCGCAGCGGCGCGACCACGCCGGCCGTCGCCAGCGTCAACGGCCAGCCGATCAGCTACGAGGCCCTCGCCAAGGAATGCGTCGAGCGTCACGGCAAGGAAGTGCTCGAGAACCTGATCAACAAGACCCTCATCGAGCAGGAGTGCTCCCGCCGCCAGATCAACATCAGCCAGGCTGAGATCCAGCAGGAGGTGATGTCGATCGCCAAGAAGTTCAACCTCCCGGCCGACACCTGGTACCAGATGCTTCAGGCCGAGCGGGGCCTGACGCCGCGGCAGTACCAGAACGACATCATCTGGCCGATGGTGGCCCTCAAGAAGCTGGCGGGCTCCGAGATCTCGCCGACCGAAGAGGACATGCAGAATGCGTTCGAGCGGGAATACGGTCCGCGCGTCAAGGCCCGGATGATTCTCCTCGAAGGGAATATCCGCAATGCGACCCAGGTCTGGGAAGAAGTGAACCAGAACCCCGACAGCTTCGAAGCGGTGGCCCGCACGAAGTCGTCCGACCCGAACACCCGTCCGCTTGGCGGCGTCATTCCGCCGATCCGCCGCCACGGCGGCAACCCGAACGTCGAAGATCAGGCCTTCAAGCTCAAGACCGGCGAGATCTCGCCGGTGATCCAGGTCGCCGAGAACCGTTACGTCATCATCAAGTGCGAGGGGCACACGGAGCAGCTCGTCGATGATCCGAAGCAGGTCTGGAACGAGCTCTACAACACCGTCGTCGACGAAAAGACCCAGCAGTCGGTCGCCAAGGTGTTCGAGCAGGTCAAGCAGCAGGCCCGCGTCATCAACCACCTGACGAACGACGCGACGCCGGTCGGCCAGGTCCGCAACGGCCAGCCGATCCAGCCGGCGAGCGCCTCGGGCGCGACGGAAGGACGTGTCCGCACCGCCGGCGGGCGGTAGTCCGATCCGAAATGGTCACGTTGAATCGCCACGGGCGAGAGGGCATTCCCTCTCGCCCGTTTTTCGTTGATCGACGGATAACAGGCGGAACCATCCGTCTCGTCGACTTCTCGGCCGAGTGATCTGCCCGCTACCGAGCCGTCCACCCGCCGTCGACGAACAGGTTGCTGCCGGTCACGTAACTCGCCGCGGCGCTCGCGAGGAAGATCGCCGCTCCCTGGATCTCTTCGAGCCGCCCCCAGCGATTCAGCGCCGTGGCGCCGAGGACGTTCTTCTTCGCGTCTTCGGAGTCCTTGATCGGGATGTTCATCTCCGTCAGGAACGGCCCGGGGCAGATGGCGTTGACCGTGATCTCCCACGGGGCGAGCTCGATCGCGAGAGCCCGGGTCATCTGAACGACGGCCCCCTTGCTCGAGGCATACGGCGTCCGATTGGCCAGCCCGACATGGCCGAGGGTGCTGGCGACGTTGATGATCCGGCCCGACCTGGCCGCCTTCATGTGCGGAACGACCTCCCGGCTGACCAGCCAGAGGCCGTCGACGTTGATGTCGTGGACCTGCTTGAACTGCTCGAACGACAGCTCGTCGATCGGACCGCGGATGTTGATGCCCGCATTGTTGATGAGGATGTCGATTTTGCCGAAGCGCTCGAGAGTCGACGTCACCAGCCGCTCGACATCGCCAGGCTGGACGACATCGGCCGCCAGGCCGAGCGTCTGTGTGCCATGGTCTGCCTGAATCTGCTTCGCCGCCTGCTCGACTTCGTCCCGATGCCGACTCGAGAGGACGACGTTCGCCCCGGCCGAGGCCAGCCCCGCCGCCATCGCAGATCCGAGTCCCTTCGAGCCGCCCGTCACGAGAGCGACCCGTCCACTCAGATCGAACTGCTTGATCCCCGGCAACATGCGAACGCTCCTGCGACTGGTAAGACTTAGAGAGCCTGCTTGTAACGGGCCGTCCCGGGCTCGACTACTGAAATCGAGTGCGGGGAGGGCCGTTGCTGATCAGCGATGCGAATCGCCCGGCTCACCCGAATCGAATCCCGCGTGCGGTGCTTCCAGACCGAGAATCCTCCGCCGTGAGGCATTGTCGGTCCCGGAGGCCTGACCGGTTACTCGGTCAGCCCCTTGGCGAACGCCTCTGTCGGCAGGTCCTTGCCGCTGAGCGCCTTGAACTGCATCTGCAGCTGGTCCATGTAGATCTTCGTCGGCTCGACAACACGGCAGCCGCGCTCGCGGGCCTCGACAAGCAGGGGATGCTCCTGCGGCGGATCGGCCACATCGAGAACCGTGTGATTCGGCCGCAGCACCGACGGATTGATGCAGCCCTGAAGCGTTCCCGACCGGAGGTTGCGATCGGCGATCACGATCACGTCGGCGAGTGTGTCGTAAAGGCTCTGGAACGGCACGAACCGGCACTGGAACTCCGTTGCCGCCTGCTGTGAGAGCTTGTCGTTCGGTCCGCAGACACTGACGAGTCCCTTCCGCTGCTGAACCGCGTACGTCATGGCGGCGGCGACCGGCCCATTGC
>JAEYWB010000770.1 GCA_023429275.1 Planctomycetota bacterium | reverse complement strand
GGTTCATACCGCAGGGAGGAGCCGATCCTCCCCAGAGCCGCTCATTGGCCCGCAGCGCGAGGGCCGCTTCGCGCCGGGCATCTTCCCACCGGCCGAGGTTACTGTCGGTCGCCGCAAGGATCGAAAGGGCCCCGGCGTGCCAGGGGTGGTTTTCTCCAAGGAGGCGCGACGTGAGAATCACCGCGTTGCTCGCAACCTCGCGGCATTCCGCAAACTTCTGCGAATTCAGCAGCACCTGAGAAAGCTGGCACTGGAACTCCACCGGGTAGAACGACTCGTCCCCTGCCGCCTTCGAAAGAGTTTCCAGGAGTTCGGTCATCCGGCCGATTGCCGCCGGACCGGTCGCCGCCGTCAGTTGCGACGTCAGCTCTTTCCAGGCCGCAATCGTTTCGACCACCGTCTTCCGCTGTTCCGCCGGGAGGTTCACGAGACGTTCCATCTCGGCTGTCTGGACGTCGATCGTCCGGATCAGCCAGTGCTCCTCCGGAACGAATTGAAGCCGGAGCCTGCGGACCGAGCGGAGCACCTCCGCGGCCTCCGACAGTTCACCGGAGATGAGGTGCTTGTGGCCGGCACGTTCCAGTTCGGCAATCTGCTTCTGCAGAGACATCGCCTCGGCCGGCGTCATCTCTCCGTCGCGGGCCGGCTTCACACCGCCTGGCGCGGGGGCCTGGGCGGGCGGGGGAGGAGGGCTTTCAGGAAGCGGGAGAGACGATGGGGGATCGGCCGCGAGCTGTCCCGCGAGCGCGATCAGACCGTAAGCGGCCGCGAAACGAAGGCGAAACCGAGCGCAAATCGTGAACATGGAGCCTCCTTGCCGGCCCACGGAATGGCCTGAGCCAATCGAACTGACGGCACAGGATGGCGAAAGCGGCCCGGTTCACCAACAGCAGTTGCATCGTGTCCGGCCAGCGAAAGACCGGCCGAAGAGTACGAAAAAAGGACCGGACGCCGTGCGACGTCCGGTCCTTCGCGATTTCTGTCCGTCGCGGACGGTTTCCTACCGCATGACCCGGCCCGGGTCATAGCCGACGATCGTCGCCTCCGGGGCGAGGACGTAGATCTCGACGCGGCGGTTCTTCTGGCGGTTCGGTTCGCTGACGTTCGTCACGACAGGCTGATGCTTGCTGTAGCCGCCGATCCCCATCCGGTGCTCGGAGACGCCGCTCTTCGACAGGTGCTTGACGACCGACGTCGCCCGGTGGGCCGAGAGATCCCAGTTGGTCTCGTGGCGTGCCTTGGTCGAGGCTTTGACAACCGGCACGTTGTCAGTGTGGCCGACGACGAGGACGTGGAACTGCTGGGCATCCGCCTCGTTGACGATCGCCGCGAACTCATTGAGCAGCGCGTGAGCCTCGGGCCGCAGCTGGTCGCTGCCGCTCGCGAACAGCAGGTCTTCGTTGAACTTGCTGACGCCGGTGACCGGGTCGAACTCGAAGTCCGGGAAGCGGCGGGCGAGTTCTTCGAACCGCTTGCTGAGCGCCCCGTTGAGCGGGCTCTTCTGGCTCGCCAGCATGCTCGAGTACTTGTTGTGGAGCTTTTCCCGCTCGTCGCTGAGGTTCGCCAGCCGCTGGTTGGCGACTTCGAGGCTCTGGCTCGTCGCGGCCAGCTGCCCTTCGAGACCCGCCTTCTCGGCGGCCAGCTGGTCAGCCATGGACTGGCTGTGCTGGTACTGACCGAGCAGCATCTGGTTCTCGCGGGCGAGCTCCATCGAACGCCACTGGGCAGCTCGGAGCCGGGCACGACGGGCCGCGAATGGCCGCCACGGCCAGCAGCAGACGGTGCAGCCGGAAAGCTCGATCGTGGCGGAAAACAGGAGGAGCAGGAGAAGTGTGCGCCGCAGTTTCATCGTGGTGGCTCCGCAATGGCTGGACCGTAGGCCAATCGGCCGCTGGTCGAGATCCAGAGGGGGAGGGGGGACGCCGCACTGTCCGGACCCGCCGGGAAGGGATGGTGGCGGGGGGAACAGTCGAGGAGGGGTCGCCGCCGGGGGGCGACGATGGGGAGGCTTATACGGGCTGTCTCTGCCGATGAACCAGCCTGACCGCCGAAATGTCTCTCCTGTCCGGCAGCATTCGCCGCAATCGGCCCCGCCGACCTTCCGACCCTGCCGGTTGCCGCCGGAAACCTGAATTCCAAAGGGTTTTACTCAAGTCACTTACGGCGAGAAGTGCCAGAGGGGGAGGCCTAGGGCTGAGGGCCTGGAGCCTAGGGCCAGAGGACCGTTGCGATGGCCAGCGGCGGCTGGAATGCGAAGCTTCGGAAGCACCATTTCCCGAAGTACGCCTTCCTGCCGGCCCTGGGCTCTAGGCCCTAGGCCCTCGGCCTTTCCCCACTTCTATGCCGCCCCCCACACCGGAACCCCGCATGACCCGCCAGATCCTCGTCACCGCCGCCCTGCCTTACGCCAACGGGCACATCCACATCGGGCACCTGGTCGAGTACATCCAGACCGATATCTGGGTGCGATTCCAGAAGCTTCGTGGGAACCGCTGCCGCTTCTTCTGCGCCGACGACACACACGGCACCGCCATCATGATCCGGGCCCGGCAGGAAGGCCGGACCGAAGAAGCGGTCATCGCAGATATGAAGGAGGCCCACGTCCGGGACTTCGCGGGCTTCGGGATCGAGTTCGACAACTACGGCAGCACGAACAGCGAAGAGAACCGCGAGCTCTGCCACGAGTTCTGGCGGGCCCTGCGGAAGGCCGACATGGTCGTTGAACGGCCCGCCCTGCGGCTGTACGACCCCGAGTTCCAGACCTTCCTGGCCGACCGCTTCGTCAAAGGGACGTGTCCCAAGTGCGGAACTCCGGACCAGTACGGAGACGGCTGCGAGAAGTGCCTGACCCAGTACGCTCCGACCGACCTTATCAATCCCCGGAGCACTCTTTCGGGAGCGACGCCGGTCCCGCGCGAGAGCACACAGCTCTTCGTCCAGATCGAAGGACTCCACGAGTTCCTTGAACACTGGACCCAGACGAGCGGCGCCCTCCAGACCGAGACCGCCAACTATCTCAAGGGACACTTCCTCAACGAGCCCCTTCGGGATTGGGACGTCTCGCGCCCCGCGAAGTACTTCGGGTTCGAGATCCCCGACAGCCCGGGGAACTTCTGGTACGTCTGGTTCGACG
>JAEYWB010000311.1 GCA_023429275.1 Planctomycetota bacterium | reverse complement strand
CCGACCGGGCCGGCGTCGTCGGAGCCGACGGACCGACGCACCACGGCGTGTACGACAACACGTACATGCGGAGCTTCCCGGGCATCGTCCTCATGGCTCCCGGTGACGAGCAGGACGTCGTCCCGATGCTCGACCTGGCGTTGACCCATTCCGGCCCTGCGTCGATCCGCTACCCCAAGACGAACGTCGCCACGGTGGCCCGCCCCTCGCAGCAGCTCGAGCTCGGCCGGTCCGAAGTCTATCGCTGGGGCGAAGACGGGATGTTCGTCGCCTACGGAATCCAGTTCATCGACTGCGTGAAGGCGGCCGAACAGCTCAAGAGCGAAGGGATCGATGTCGGCGTCATCAACGCCCGGTTCCTCCGCCCGCTCGATACGGAAGTCATCCACCGCGCGATCGAGACCGCGGGCTTCGTCATCACGGTGGAAGAGAGCACGCTGAACGGCGGCTTCGGCTCGGCGGTTCTCGAGTCGGCCAACGACGCGGGGCTCGACACCCGGCACGTGAAGCGGCTCGGCATTCCGGACCGGTTCATCGACGTCGGCGAGCGGAGCGAGCAGCTCGCGGAAGTCGGCCTCGATGTCGCGGGTCTGGTCAAGACGGCCCGGGCGATGCACCAGTCGCGAGTTGGCGCCGAGGCTGCCCGGTGAAGTCAGCGGGGCCTGATTCCGCCGGGAGGAGGTCATCATGCCGCTCTCGCTGATGAGCCGGCTTCGCGGTGAATGTCGACGGGAGTTTCTGCGGGCAGCCAGTAGTCGGTTCACCGACGGCGATGTGTTGTGGCAGGCGGGGCGCCGCGGTGCCGCTATCTATCTCTGGGGTTACGCGGTCGAGATGTGGTTGAAGTCGGCGTATTTTCGGCATCTCGGGTTTGGCGAGTCGCAGCCGATTGTTCTTTCGCAGATGCGGCAGACTCTGGCGTTTCTAGAAGCACAGATGCCTGGGGCATTCGTCGCCCCAAAGAACCTTCACGATCTTGCCTCATGGGCGCAAGCACTCGTTCTCCAGCGGCAACTGCTGGGACGACCGTATCCAGCGGCGTTTGCAAGCCAGCTTCTGATCTGTGGCGCAAGAATTGGCGGTGGATGGTCCGAATCCTTGCGGTATCATGATAATCAAGCGTCGCCTGGTGAGGCGCAAGAGTTCCGAACCGAAGTGTCGTGGATCAGGTCACGAACGCGAATTCTCTGACAGGTGACGGACATGCCGCGGATCTCTGGAACAACCCCGATCTCGACCGGTTCGGTCGAGAATCCGCTGCTGGACAAAGTGGTCGACGAAATTGTCAATGAACTCAGGTCCGATCGTGACCTGGGATGGCCCATCGTCATCGAGACCGCGATTCCCAGATCTTCGGCCAAAACCATCACTGTCATCTGGGACAAGTGGCAGCCATTTACGGACGAATTTCGCATTCAAGCGGTACTGAAAGGAATCGAGAAGGCCGACGGCCAGGATGCCATAGCACAAGTGGCGGCGGTCGAAGCCCTGACAATTCCGGAGGCTCGGGACGCAGGGCGGCTTCCGTTCATGATTCTGCCACTGCGTCGCAAGGATGATCCCGTAACTGAAGAGGATTGTCGCAGCGCGATGATCCGGATGGGTGGGTCGGTGCTCGAAGATCCACGTCGCCCAGAACTCAGATTCCCAAGTGAAGTCATGGCGGAAATGTGCCGCGAAGCTCTGATCCAGTCCTTACCTGGTTCGGAAAACGTCTGGAGCATTGCTTACGATGGACCGCCCGCAGCCTATCGCAATGTGTCCTGATAAATTCGCTGTCGCTTGACTGGTGCGCTACCGCGGCAGCGACCGCAGCAGCCGCTTCGCCCGGCTCCGCCAGAAGAGCTGCTTTCGCGCGATCGCGCGGGGAGCCGCCTCAAGATCCATGAGCAGACCTTCCAGCAGCTGGCGGGCTCCCTCGGCATCCCCCTGCTTTGCCAGGAGCGTCGCGAGGACGTGGAGCGACTCCGGATGCCGCCAACGGCGGGTGTGCTCGCGGAGGTGGGCGATCGCCGCCTCGTCGTCACCTAAGAGCTGCAGAGTCTTCCCCTGAAGCAGCGACACGTCTCCGAACTTGTACGCGGGGTCCTTCCGCAGGACCTGCTCAAGATGCGTCCGGGCCGCGCCGTAAGACTCCAGCTGGAATTCACACTGCCCCGCCCCCCACAGGGCGGCGATGCTCTCCGGATCTTTCGCGAGTGCCTTGTCGAAGGCCGCGAGCGCGGCGGGCCACTTGCCGACCTCCCGGTACGCTTCGCCGAGCTCGATGTACTGGTGGGCATTGCCGATCTGGTGGGCGGCAATCTCCTTGCGGCGGATCTCGCTCCCGCGCGTCCAGCGGCGAAACCACTTCGGGCCCTGCCACTCCCGCGTCGGGATGTAGCGGGCGATCAGGTAGACGAACGGCCCGAACGGAGGGAGGAACAGGATGATCCACATCCAGTTCCGCGCCTCCGGATCGCGGCGCAGGCAGGCCACCAGCATCCACACCGTAAAGGCCATGTAAAGCCAGGTGCTGACCGAGGACCCCCAGGACCCGATGCCGCCAAAGTGCGAGGGCGGGGGAGGAGGGGCTTCCTGAGCAAGGATCAGCAGGTTCACGGGGGCCTCACGTCATGCGAGCTGGCGTCCCGAAGAGCATACGGTGCGGCGGCAGTTTGCGAAATCGGCCCGTAGGGAAGGAGTGGGTAGTTGGTAGTGGGTAGGGAAAGAGTCCAGAAGCTTCTGTCCTACCAACTACCCACTACCCACTACCCACTACAAATTCCCCCGCCGTTCTGGCGACACCGACGCCAGGCTCTAGACTGAGCCATTCCCCGCTCGCTTCCCGCCACATCACGGAGATCATCGCTCATGCGCGGACTTCTCGGGCTCAACCTCCTCGTCCTTCTGTCTGGTCTTCTGCTCGTCGCTCAGGCCCAGCCCCCCGCTGCGAGTCCGTCCGCGGGGGCGGGGCCGGTGACGATCGATGCCGGCCAGCACTCGTCGCTTCAGGCGGCCTTCGACGCTTTGCCGGCCACCGGAGGGATCGTGCGCATCCCTCCGGGAGAGTACCGGATCACGGAGCCCCTCATTCTCAGCCGCGGTGAGACGCGGGTCGAAGGTTCCGGCGCGGCGACGAAGATCGTCAACCTCAACACCGAAGGGAAGCCAGCCCTGATCGTCCGGCACGCAGACCGGCCGAAAGACAAGAAGAAGCAGCTCTGGCGAGTCCAGCTCGCGGACTTCCGCATCTGCGGCGATCCTGACGCGGTCGAGGCCAGGTCAACGGAGCCCAAAGGGGGCGATGGACTCCTGTGCGAAGGGGTGCAGGAGATCTATCTGAGCGGTCTGTCGATCGATCACCACGGCGGCAACGGCGTGAGTCTCATCGATTGCTTCGAAGACCCGCGAATCTGCGATTCAATCTTCACGTACTGCCGGAAGACAGGAGTCTACATCTCCAACTGCCATGACATCGTCGTCAACGCCAATCAGTTCGAGGAGAACCAGGACGCCCTGCAGTGCGTCGACAGCTTCAACCTCTGCATGAACGGCAACAACATTGATGACCACCTCGGCAACGGCGTCATCATCGAGAACACCTACGGCTCGGTCGTCTCGGGGAACATGATCGAGGAGTGCAACGGGACCGCGGTGATCCTCGACCGGGACTGCTACGGCATCACGCTCAGCTCGAACGTCATCGCGCACCACATGGAAGGGGGGATCGACCTGCGGGACGCCTGGGGATGCACGGTCTCGGCCAACACGTTCGTGCTGGTCAACGTCCACTCATTGAAGATCGGCCCGGCCAGCGGCCGGATGACGGTCACCGGCAACACGTTCTGCAACAGTGAGATCGGAGGCGCGACCAAGCGGCCCAAAGAGCACCTGCTGACGATCTCACGGGACCTCGCCTACGGCGTCCTTCTCGAGGGAACTTCGGACATCGTCCTGACGGGGAATGTCTTCGGCGGGCTTCGGAATTCGGCACTCACAACGACCGGAGATTGCGAGCGGATCGTCCTCGCCGGCAACGCCTTCACCGACGTCGATCAAGACCATGAGAGCCGGCAGACGATCGTCGGCGAGGCCTCGCAGCGGATCGAGTCCGCCAACAGCGGGATCAAGCCGAAAGAGTAGGAGCAGTGCCCCGCTCCGCGCGGAGTGCGATCCCGCCTGACCTCTCACAGGGGCTGAATCAGAGCGCTCCGCTCCCCTTGATGACGACGCCGATCGTACGGAACAGAATCCGGAAGTCATTCCAGACATTGCAGTTCCGGAGATACAGGAGGTCGTAGGCCACCTTCCGGCGGAAACCTTCGATGTCGTTGTCGTAGCCGTTCTCGATCTGGGCGACACCGGTCAGGCCGGGCTTGAGACCGAGGCGGTTCAGGTAGCCGGGGACTTCGTCGGACAGCTTCTTGATGAACTCCGGCCGCTCCGGCCGCGGGCCGACCATCGACATCTCCCCCTTGATGACGTTCCAGAGCTGCGGAAGTTCATCAAGGCGGGTCTTGCGGAGGAACCGGCCGATCGAGGTCACCCGCTTGTCGCCGGCAACCGCGAACTGGGCGCCATCTCTCTCGGCGTCGGTCCGCATCGTGCGGAACTTATAAAGAGTGAAGTGCCGGCCGTAAGCCTGCTCCTGGCGGCGGTCGCTCCCCTCGACCCGTCGTTCGTCCGTCCCTTCCGGCGGTTCGCCGTCGAGCTGGCGGCGATCCGCGCCGACTTCGCGAAGGTTCAGGCCGACACGGGTCTGTCGGAAGATCACCGGACCGCGCGATGTCAGCTTCACCGCGATCGCCACGAGAAGCATGACCGGTGAGAGCACGATCAGCATGCCGATCGCCAGGCCGAGATCGACGGCCCGCTTGACGGCGCGGGTCACCGGGCCAAGAGAACGGACATTCCGCCGCCGGCTGCCGCCGGGAACCTCCCGAAGCCACAGCACCGGAGGAATCTGGACGGGCGAAGCAAAGTCGGCGATGTCCCGCATCGCATCCCCCTGGCGGGGCGGAAGCGGGTGATGAATCTCGGTGCTCATGGCGGGTCTGGGCGAGGCGCGGACAGGGACCGGTCGCAGAAGGCGGGGCGGACCGGGTGGTCAAATCT
>JAEYWB010000546.1 GCA_023429275.1 Planctomycetota bacterium | reverse complement strand
TGCGAATATCGCCGAGGAGTGCTCTCCGAACGTCACCTTCTCCAGGAGACCGCGGTCCTCTGCCGACAGCGGCGGCTCACCCTCGTGCCGGAACAGATGAACGGTAGGAACCTTCATACTCTTCAGGCTTTCGGCGGTGATCATCTCGCCCGACGATCGCTGCAGATCTTCTCCGATGAGCACAACCCCGCGCGACAGCAGCCGTTCCACAAACGGGAGGACCGGATCTCGACCTTGGAGCCGGGGCTGGTCGCTCGGCCCCACAACGATTCTCAAGTCCGGGTTGGTGGCCTGAAGTGACTCGATCACCGCCGGATCGAGGTCAGCGGTCTGGCCCCCGATGGAACTGTCATAGATTCGCAGCAACCGCAAATGCGGCACAGGGCCGAGGTCCGAGAACCTCGGCGGGTACGAGGTCCAGACATCGAGAGACCGCAGCGACGGAATCTCCTTCACGAACTTCCAGGAGATCTCGGCGGCGCCCAACCCGGTCGTCAGTCGCGACAGCCCCCCCGACCGCTGGAGCGTCGCCAGAGAGTCGGTCGTCGTCCCGGCGTTGCCGATCGCCAGGATTTGCAGCACTGGCATTGCGGCCAGCGCGTCCACATAACGGTCCGCATCATTGTTGTTCGGAACCGAGAGCCCCTTGAGGTGACGGGCCGCGACAAGAGACCGAATCGACTCCGGGCTCAGTGGCGGCAGCCCCGGGGGGATCTCGACCGAAGACACGACGAACGGCGACGAGGGGAGATCCCCAATCGCATTCACGTTCGTGAAGTCGGGCTCGATCACGAGCCGTCCTTGCAGTTCCAGGACCATCCGGGCGAGATCCCGTTCGGGATCGCTTGCTGGATCAGAACGTGATCCAGCCGAAGCCCGCGCGACCTCCGCCGGTGTCCGGAGAGGCAAACTGAAGTCCGGCTGCAGCTCTCCGGCATCGGAGATGATGTGGCATGTCGGATGGATCGACCGGAAGTGAGCGACACCCGCGGGGGTCACGCGCGTGCCGCTCAGGTAGAGATGCCGGACGTCAATCAGCCGCTCCAAGGCCTCGAGCCCCGCATCGGTGAGTGCCGAATCCTGCAGATCGAGGTTCCACATGCGGGCGACTCCTCCAAGCTCCCGCGCGACTGCGTCGGCCGCTGTCTGTCCAGGCAGACTGACATTCAAGTAGTCGTGATCCGCGAGATCCCGGATGACTGCGGCCTCCTCGGCCGTCATCTGGAGCGGCTTCTCGCATCCGACGTGCCGGACCTGCCACGCGGCGCCGGACTTCAGAAGCTCGCCCGTCAGTACATTTTCGCCTCCCTGGGAATACGAAGCCACCCGGATCTCGAAACGTCTCGCAAGCAGTCTGGCGGCCGGAGCCTGAAGCGGATCGCGGCCGAGGAGACGTATGCTGTCACCTGCAATCGCCACAATTCTCAGGTGAGGATTCTCCTGCTGGATTCGGCTCACTTGCGATTCCTCTGGCCCCTTGCCGTAACACATCAAAAGCCGCAACGACTCGTGACGACCGAAGCTGTCGAACGAGGGAGTATGCGCCTCCCAGAGGATCAGTCCTCGCAGCGACGGCAGCCCCTTCAGCCAGTCCCATCCTGCGGAAGGGTCGACAACGCCCAGAGACAGGTGCACCAGGCTCTCGTTGCGGCCCAGGATCGACCAGGAGGCAGGAACCCGATCGAGAACACCTGCGTTCAAGGTCTGGAGGCGGGGAATCCGCGCCAGGCTTGGCAGGACCTCTTCCACATTGCCGGGCATCATCGAAGCGAGGGAACGCAGATGAGTCGCCCGAGCGATCAACTCGACGTCCTTCAGCGAGATCGGAGCCTGCTCGTGATTGAAGCTCACGTCACGAAGATGGAGCTCGCCCTTCGGGAGATCTTCCGGCTTGCGAATCGTCATCCAGCCTGGCTCAATCGTGACGTCGCCCCCCCGGGCAAGCACCCATTCGGCCGTCTCCCGGTCAGGAGGCAGTTGCGCGGACCGCTTTGCAGGAGTCGCGACCGGGCCAGCTGGCCCGTTTGGAATCAGCGCCGACGGAGCGGCCGACATCGGTGGCGACGGCACTCCGTTGTTCGCGGGAGGAGTGACCGTCACGATCGAGGTGTCGGGGACCTCAATGCGCGTCTCCGACCCGTCTCGATTCCGAATCGTGATCACGATCACGCCCAGCAGCAGGACCAGCGCGAAGGCCCCGGAGGCCGCGGCGACAAGCCCCCACCGCCGCGGCAGCTCCGGGGGCGTGGTCTCGTCACCCGCCACTGACAGAAAGGCGGAAGTCTCCCCCTTGCTCGGGACTGACGGAGCGGCCTTGGTCGACGCCAGTGGCCGCAGTGCCTCCGCCAGTTCGGTGGCGGTCTGGTAGCGGGCCGCGGGGTCCTTCGCCATCAGCTTCTCATAGATCGCTGCGAGAGGTTCGGGGACACCTTCCCGCGCCGTCCGGAGGTCCGGCGCCGGCGTGGCCAGATGGGCCTTCATCTTGTTGACGAGCGTTCGCGAGTTCTCGGTCTGGTACGGAGCCCGGCCGGTGAGAAGGAAAAACAGGGTACATCCAAGCGCATAGAGGTCACTGCGGGCGTCGGCGCTGTGCGAATCCTCCCACTGCTCCGGCGCCATGAAGTCCGGCGTCCCCATCGCCGCTCCTTCGAC
This sequence comes from Planctomycetota bacterium, assembly GCA_023429275.1. Taxonomy (GTDB): domain Bacteria; phylum Planctomycetota; class Planctomycetia; order Planctomycetales; family Planctomycetaceae; genus Planctomyces_A. The sequence continues at coordinate 5,968 of JAEYWB010000546.1, read as the reverse complement.
GGTGAGTTCGGTCGCTTCGGCAGCCTCTTCCGCCAGTCGCGCGAGGCCCAGGTCGAGCAGCTTGATCTGTCCCCCCTTCGTCACCAGCATGTTCGAGGGCTTGATGTCGCGGTGATACAGCTTGAGCGAGTGCGCGGCCGAGAGCCCCAGCGCCGCCTGCCGGATCGCCTTCGCGGCATTGGCCGGCGACAACGGCCCCCGCTCTTGAACCAGCTTCTGAAGATCCGTCCCCTCGATGCACTCCATCGCGAGAAAATGGACTCCCCCCACCTCGCCGGCATCGAACGCCTGCACAATGTGCTGATGGGTGATCTTGCCGACCGCCTTCATCTCCCGCTTGAATCGGCTCACCGCCGCGGGGTTCTGCGTCATACCCGTGGGGAGGACCTTCAGCGCGACTTCTTTGCCGAGGTGAGTGTGCTCCGCGCGGAACACCATCCCCATTCCTCCCGCTCCAAGCTTGGCGATCAGGCGGTACGGGCCGAGCGTCGATCCCACCTGCAAGCTGCTGGCGGACAGCGGTCCGAGTCCAGAGACCGAGACCGAGACCGTTCCATCCTGCGACCGGGTCTCCTGCCCGACGTTCGTTCGGGTGACGGCGTGCGCCTCGTCGTGCTCTTGCGGATCCGGCTGTACCGGCTGAGGAGTGGTCATCAATTCGTTCCGTGCCGCGACATTGGAGCGAGCGCCAAGCCCTGAATGCCCTGAGGAGGAAGTATCTCACTCCTGGTAAACCGGAACAATGCCACTCATCGTCCCGGTGGTCGCAGCGTGGACGTTGCGAAAGTCGGTGAAAGGGGCCTGTTACGCCGACGAAGCGGGCGCGACGTGGCCGGATGTCGTCCGTCAGTTCTCTGTCGAGATTCCCAGAGGGACGAATCGTCTCCGGCGACGTGCATTGCTCTCCTTCAGAGCCAACAATGGCACTGCCGATTCCAATGAGGAGTACTATGAAAGTGATCCTGTCGTTCATGGTTGCCTTTTGCTGTGTCCTGGTGCCAGACACAGGAAGACTCGAGGCGTCCTCATTCCTCAACAACGGCGTGACCGCTCACCGGGGGGACTCCGGCGGGGCTCCCGAGAACACGATCCCCGCGTTCCAGAGCGGCATCGAGGCGGGATCTGACTGGATCGAGCTCGACATCTTCCGCACAAAGGACGGCAAGCTGGTCGTGACTCACGACGGGACCACCGGACGGGTCGGCGACAGGAACCTCACGGTCCCCGACTCCACCTTCGACGAACTGCTCGCGGTGGATGTCGCGACCGACTTCCGCAAACGCCTCGGCAGGTCGGTCGAGGAATGCCCTCCGCAGAGAATTCCACTCCTCGAAGAGGTGCTGCGGCTCGTGATGAAGCAGGACCGGACCCGGGTCTCGATCCAGCCGAAGATGGACTGTGTCGCCGATGCGGTTGCCCTCGTGAAGAGCCTGAAGGCTCAGCGCTGGGTCGGCTTCAACGACGGCAACCTGAAGTACATGTCCGACGTGAAACGCCTCGCTCCCGAGATCCCGGTCTTCTGGGATCGCGGAGCCGACACCGACATCGACAAGGACCTCGGCATCGCCAGGAAGCACGGCTTCGAGGCGCTCGTGCTGCATCACAGCGGCGTCACCCCGGAGAAAGTTCAGAAGGTTCGATCGGCCGGGCTCCAGATCGGCGCCTGGACGGTCAACGACCGGGCGACGATGAAGAAACTGCTCGACTTGGGGGTCGAGCGGCTCTACACCGACCAGCCCCGGACGCTGCTCGCCCTGAGGACGGAGCGACCGCTGACGAACGTGACGTGCGAAGGGACGTACCCGCACCACCTGCAAGGGGTCTGCAGCGACCGGTCCGCCATCTACTGGTCGTTCACCACGACGCTGGTGAAGACCGATCTCGAGGGCCGCCTCCTCAAGAAGGTCCCCGTCGCCAACCACCACGGCGATCTCTGCTTCCAGGAGGGGAAGCTCTATGTCGCCGTGAACCTCGGCAGGTTCAACGATCCGAAGGGGAATGCGGACTCCTGGGTCTTCGTTTACGACGCCGCAACCCTGAAGGAGATCGCCCGCCATGAAGTGCAGGAAGTCTTCCACGGGGCCGGCGGAATCGGCTTCCGCGAAGGCCGGTTCTTCGTCGTCGGCGGACTCCCCGACGGCGTCCAGGAGAACTACGTCTACGAGCACGACGCCGGCTTCAAGTTCGTGAAAAAGCACGTCATCAGGAGCGGCCACACCCAGCTCGGCATCCAGTCGGCCACGTTCGCGCACGACCGCTGGTGGTTCGGCTGCTACGGCACTCCGCAGATCCTTCTCGTGACCGACACCGATTTCCAGATGAAAGGGAGGTACGAGTTCGACTGCTCGCTCGGGATCGAGGCCTGGCCGGACGGCCAGCTGCTGTCGGCGAGCGGTCGATGCCAGAAGGAGAAGGGTTGCACGGGAAGCGTGAGGGTCGCCATCCCCGATGAGAAGAGCGGACTCCGGTATCTGACCGCAGGACAGGGAGACCCGAAATGAACACCCGCCGACGCCGCAGCTCCCGGAGGTGGGGTTTTGTTGAAGCACGGGGCGTTCGTGTCGACGGCCGGTCTGTCTCCCTTTGATCGACTCGACAGGCCTTCGGCACATCTTTCGCGTCCTCGACTTGTTTCCGCAAAACACTCAGACCGTTGCCCTGTGAGCCGCCGGCTCGCTCGCCGTCGATGACTCACATGGGCAGGAGATCCTCTGATGCCGATCCCCAAGTCCCGACAGCTTGTTCCTCCCGTCGATCCCGCCCGCGATCACATCCTGGGGCCGCCCGAGGCGGAGATGACGCTCGTGCAGTACGGGAGCTACGCCGACTACCGCTGCCGGGCTGTTCATGCGGTGGTCGAGGAGCTGAGGAATCAGTTCGGCGACCGGATGCGGTACGTGTTCCGGCATCTTCCCGTCCAGGGGAAGCCGGACGCGCTTCGAGCCGCCGAGGTCGCGGAACGCGTCGCGAATGCCACCGGCAAGTTCTGGGAAATCCATGAGGCCTTCATGGAGCGCGGCCCGACCTTGAACGCCGCCGCCATCGACGAGGCCGCCCGCAGCCACGGCGTTGCAGATCACGACGCCGGCACGGACCCGGCAGCCGAAGCGGCCCGGGGCCGGGTCCGCGAGGATATGGAGAGTGCCCAGCGGAGCGGTGTCGCCGAGGCCCCCGCGTTCTTCATCAACGGCAAACGCTATACCAACACCTGGGATGCAAGCTCCCTCGCCGACGCGATGCTCGCGCCGCTGGGGCATCGCATCCAGGCCGCCGCGTTCAAGTTCGTTCACTGGGGACCCTCGTCGGGACTGCTTCTCGGGCTGGCGACGCTGCTGGCGCTCGTGCTCAGCAATTCCCCCCTCGGCCCGGCGTTCACCGCGTTCTGGGAAAAGCCGCTCGGCTTCCTCTGGGACAAGACGACGTTCTCCCAGTCCCTGCTGCACTGGGTCAATCACGGACTCCTCTCGGTCTTCTTCTTCGTCGTCGGACTCGAGATCAAGCGGGAGTTCACGGTCGGGCACCTCGCGACGTTCCGTTCGGGGGCGCTCCCGGTGATCGCCGCTATCGGCGGGATTGCCCTGCCGGCGCTCATCTACTCGTCGATCGCCCCGCCGGAGCTGCGGCACGGATGGGGGATCCCGATCGGGACGGACACCGCCTTCGCGGTCGCGCTGATCGTGCTGCTCGGCGCCCGGGTGCCGATCGCGCTCCGTGTGTTCCTCACGGCGGCCGTCATCATCGACGACGTCGTGGCGATCCTGGTAATCGCGTTCTTCTACACCGAGTCGATCAACACGGGGTTCCTGATGGCGGGGGGCGTCGTGACCGCCGTCGCCGTTGCGCTCAACCGGATCGGCGTCTACAAAGCTCTCCCGTATGCGATCTGCGCCGTGGGCCTCTGGTTCGTCCTTCACGAGGCGGGCCTCCACGCGACGCTCGCCGCCGTCATCATGGCGATGCTGATCCCCGCCCGGCCTCCGGCGAACCTGAAAGCGCTTCTCACTCAGGCCTCCGCCGTCATCAACCGCGAAGAGAGCCACGCCGGCGAGGCGATGCGGAATGGCCCCTCCGAACGGACACTCCAGACCCTCGATGCCATCCACGCCCGCCTCGAGTCCCCCACCGACCGACTGCTCCGGACGGTCGAACCGTGGTCCAGCTACGTCGCCCTGCCGATCTTCGCGCTGGCGAATGCGGGAGTCACCTGGAGCGCCGGCGTCCTCGATGGACAGGGACGGCTGATCGTCGCGATCGCACTCGGGCTGGTCGTCGGCAAGCCGATCGGCATCATCGTGGCCTCCTGGCTCGCCGTGAAGAGCGGCATCGCCGACAAGCCCGAAGCCTACACCTGGCGACATCTCTGCGGCGCCGGCGCTCTCGCGGGCATCGGCTTCACCATGTCGCTGTTCATCGCCGGGATCGCCTTCCCCGACCATGCGACCTACGCCGCGGCGAAGATCGCCATCTTCGCCGCCTCGCTGGTCGCCGGGGGCCTCGGCATGGTGATGCTGTGGGCGAAGCCGGAGACAGGCGAGTGACGATCACTTCAACTTGTCCTTGACCTTCAGAACCGCCATGGGGATGTCGGTGCAATGCACGTTGACCCCCAGGCCGAGAGAGAGGAAGTAGTCGTCCACCGTGTGGCCCGGCCAGCAGTTGACCTTGAATCCCTGCTTCTGGGCTTCCTTGACCAGGGTCCGCGAGGTGCCGCTCAGCTGGCAGCCGATGTAGTTGACCTTCAGGGTCTTCGCCCGCTGGATCATCTCGTCGGAGAGCGGCTTGCCGACGATCATCAGCGTCTGGGCGTTTTCGTCGAGGCTGCGGATCTCCTTGAGGGGGCGCTCATCGAACGACGTATAGGCATAGATCGACGTCCTGGGCTTCTTCGCTTCCGCGGCCTGGTGCAGGACCCGGCAAAGCTCGCGGACCCGTTCATCAGGGTAGAGCGACTTGTTGCCGACCTTCATCTCCAGCTCGAGATAGACGCCCGGCTTGTCGGCGAAGTAGTCCAGGAGCTGATCGAGGAACAGCAGGGGCTCCCCCTTCTTCGACACGACCTCTTTCAGCTCGGCCGCCGTCTGGCTTTCGACGGGGCCGCTCCCCTTGTGCGTCCGGTCGAGACTGTCGTCGTGCAGGATCACCAGCACGCCGTCCTTGGTCATACGGACGTCGGTCTCGAACCCGCGAATCCCCTTCTCGTAGCAGGTGCGAAACGAGGCGAGGGTGTTCTCTTCAAACTCATGAGCCCCGCCCCGATGAGCCATCACGAGAGGCACCGACTCCTGGGCGAGAGCGGAATGCCCCATGGCGAGGCAGCCAAGGGCAACGAGCAGAATCCTGGAGAAATGGATCATCAGTACCTGGAAAAACGAAGACGAAGAAATGTCACTTTGCAAAAGGACCTGAGCACATCGCCGCGACTCAGCGTGGTCACGACCAGGTCGGACAAGTCAAATTCCCGGCAACGCGCAGTTCGAGGATTCTCCCCTCGGGATGGCCGGCGTTCAATCAATGGCTCCATGAACTTCCTGCGAAGGACCGCCATTCGCCCGTCGCGTCTCCTGACGATCACTCCGACAGAAGCTGTTCGAGCGTCTCCCACAACGCCGCGCGGCTCATGTCGTCAGGAGCATCCTCGACCAGGCGAATGATCCCCTTCCGATCGAGCGCCGCCAGGTGCGGCAGCGGCCTGGAGCCGTAAGGATCGTGCATCGACGGCCCCGGACAAACGGACGAACGGACGGATTTCCCGGTTGAATCGCGCGGCCTGGGCCTCTCATCGAAACCGTCTTCATCCGTGTGCGGCGGCTGATCCGTAGACTCTCCAACTTCCAACGCCGACTCCGGCACGGGTGGCACGCCCTGGAGGCTTTGCGTAAGGGCGTGGTCCTGCAAAACGGTGCTGGCTTTCGGAGGAACGACAAACGTAGCTTGGCCACGCCCTTCCGGAGTACCTGCAGGGCGTGCC
>JAEYWB010000541.1 GCA_023429275.1 Planctomycetota bacterium | reverse complement strand
GCACGTTGAACGGTGGCTTCTCGTTCGTCACGACGTAGGACTCGATCTGGTGCGCGGTCTCCGGATCGCAGCGATAGAACACGAACGTGAAGCTCGAAGGATCGCCGAGTCGGCCAAGAGCCCAGTTGCCTCGCGCGGTGACGTGCTTGAGAAGGCGTCCGCGAATCGTGTCACCGGTGGCGATCCCGATGTAGGCCACCACGGTCGAGGTCGCTGTCCCTGCCAGGACCTCGTACACGCCGAACGCGGACGGGGCATGCCTCGAGACCGCGGCTTGCGTGAACGGATGCGGCCCCTCCCACGTTCGGCCATAGGTGTCCCGATACATCGCAGCTCTCGATCGAGGGACAATTCTTTGGGACCACGCGGCCTCAGGCTCGCTGCCCGCGGACGAAGGCCTCGCCTCGTACCGACTGAAGCATGCCTTTCCGAAAGGCAAGGGGTCAAGCAGGGCGCCCCCTGAGGCGGTGAAGGGAAAAGACTCGCATCGGCCGGAGCGCTGCATCGCCAGGAACTGCTCCGTAAGATGTCGGAGCGATCCCGGGATCCAAAGGGTGTCTTTCACATGGTTCATCGCGTCACGCTTGCCTCACGTCTTCCCCTCCTGCTGGCCCTGGGGGTGTTCCAGGCGGTCGTCCTCGGGACGGCCAAGGCCGATACTCCCTCGGCCGCGGTCCGGTTCGATCACCTCGTCAGCCGCGACCCGTATGACCCGGGTCTGTCATTCCCCAGGCTGACGACACCGCAGTGGGTCGGCGAGGAGGGTGTCGACGCGGTGGTCGTGTTCGCGATCGACGACATGCGCGAGCACCCCAAGTACGAGACCTACCTGCGGCCGATCCTGAACAGACTGAAGCAGATCGATGGCCGCGCGGGCCTGAGCATCATGACCTGCCGGATCGATCCCGCGGAGCCGCATCTCCAGCAGTGGCTCAAGGAGGGGGTCAGCCTCGAGGTTCATACCTACGACCACCCCTGCCCTCTCCTGGCCAAGGGAAACTTCGCCGCAGCGAAGGGGACTGTCGATCGGGGAATCGATCTGATGTCCCAGGTTCCCGGGAGCCGTCCGGTCGCTTTTCGAACGCCCTGCTGCGACTCGCTCAATACGTTCAGCCCGAGGCTGGCGACGGAGATCCTCGCCCGCTCGACCTCCGAGGGAAACTTTCTCCAGGCCGACAGCTCCGTCTTTGTCTTCTTCACTGCCGATGATCCGGAGCTCGACCCCGCCTGGGTCACCGAAGGGACGTCGAGCCGGTTCGGGAAGTACATCCCCCGCGACCGCGGATTCGTCAACTACATCGAGAACTACCCGTACCCCTACGTCATGCCGGGGGGCGTCTGGCAGTTCCCCTGCATCGCCCCGAGCGACTGGTCGGCCCAGCACCTCCACAAGCCGAACAATCCGATTACGGTCGAGGACTGGAAACGGGCCCTCGACTGCACCGTCCGCAAGCAGGGGGTGTTCGACCTCGTCTTCCACCCGCACGGATGGATCTCAAACGAACAGGTCGTGCAGTTCATCGACTACGCCGAGAAGACCTACGGGAAGCGAGTGAAGTTCCTGTCGTTCCGCGACTGCGTCGACCGGCTGAACACGCATCTCCTCAAGGGCCAGCCGGTCCGGAACGTGAAGGGGGGAGGCGACAACGGAGTCCGCCTGGCCGACCTCAACGGAGACCGCTTTCTCGACGTGGTGATCGGAAACGAGAGTCTCCGCGCGACACGTCTCTGGGATCCCGCGACGAAGGCCTGGAAGGACGGCCCGCTCCCCGTCGGGATGACCTCCGCCCAGCTCGGGACCGTTCATCCGGGCATCCCCTGCCTGCTTTCCTGGTCCGACGGAGCGGACCCCACGCCCGCGATGTGGGAGTTCCGAAACGGCATCTGGGAGCGGCTTGATGCGGCCCTGCCAACAGTTCCATTCGTCGCCGGCGGCGTGCAGTTCCGCGACCTCGACGGCGACGGAGTCGACGAACTCCTTCTCGGCGAAGGGAAGACGATCTGCCGCTGGGACGACGAACGGAAGCGCTGGACGGCCCTCCCCTGGTCGGTTCCCGGCGGGGCGCGGCTCACGACGGACATGAGCCACGACACCGGGGCTCGGCTCGTCGACCTCGATGCCGACGGACGACTCGACGTGCTGGTTTCGAGTGACAAAACGTCCCTCGTCGCCCTCTTCGACTCGATGGAGAAAGGCTGGCGGATCCGTGCGACCTCCGGTGATGCCGAGCGCCCCGGGATTCCCCTGATCGCCGTCGAGGGACAGAACAACGGCTTCTTCATCCGCGGCCGGACCGCGTACTGGCAGAACGAAACGACCGACACCAAGCCGGCCCTCGTCGAGAAGCGGACATTCAACGAGCTGTTGACCTATGCCGACCTCGGCCAGACGAGCCCTGAGCAGTCGCTCCGTCTCTTTCAGGTCGCCCCCGGCTACCAGGTCGAGCTTGCGGCGGCGGAGCCTCTGACCGCCGACCCGGTGTCGTTCGCCTGGGGAACCGACGGCTCGCTGTGGGTCGTCGAGATGGCCGACTACCCGAACGGCCTCGACGGCCAGGGAAAACCGGGAGGCCGGGTCCGGCGGCTCGTCGATCGCAACGCCGATGGCCGGTACGACGAGTCGACTCTCTTCCTCGAAGACCTGCCGTTCCCGACCGGAGTGCTGCCGTGGCGCAAGGGAGTCCTCGTGACGGCGGCGCCGGACCTGTTCTACGCCGAAGACTCCGACGGCGACGGAAAGGCAGACATTCGCAAGACGCTCGTCACCGGCTTCGCGCCGGGAAACCAGCAGCACCGCGTCAACGGCCTCGTCTGGGGGCTCGACAACTCGGTGCACTGCGCGAACGGCGACAGCGGCGGAACGATCAAGTCGCTCGTGACCGGCCAGGAGTTCGACCTTCGGGGACGCGACTTCCGGTTCCGCCCCGACACCGGCGAACTCGAGCCGACCTCAGGACAGTCGCAGTTCAGCAAGTGCCGCGACGACTGGAACAACTGGTTCGGCGGGAACAACACGATCGCCGCGAGGCAGGTCGTCCTCCCTGATCACTATCTCCGGCGTAATCCGGCGGTCGCGGCCGGACAGATCGTCCGTCAGCTCATCGAACCCGCCGCGCGAGTCTTCCCGACAAGCCGGACGATCCCGCGGTTCAACGAACTCCACTCGGCGAACCGGTTCACCTCCGCGTGCGGAATCGGGATCAGCCGCGACCTGACGCTGAGCAACGCGGGGGAGTCGCTCTTCATCTGCGAGCCGGTCCACAACCTCGTCAGCCGCTGGAAGCTGACCCCCGATCCTCAGTCGCCATCGCTCTACACAGCCGCACGTCCCCCCGGAGACGAGGCCGCCGAGTTCCTGTCGTCCGTCGACAATGCCTTCCGACCGGTGATGGCCCGCACCGGACCGGACGGAGCGCTCTGGATCGCTGACATGTACCGCGCCGTGATCGAGCACCCGGAGTGGATCCCGGCGGAAACCCAGAAGACGCTCGA
>JAEYWB010000469.1 GCA_023429275.1 Planctomycetota bacterium | reverse complement strand
TTCACAACTCAGTTATCCCAGTTCTTGATGTCGTCGCCCGAGCCGTTGTCATTCTTGCGGTTCGGACCGGACGACCAGATCGCCGGCTTGTCGATCTTCTGCTTGCCGCCCCCCTCCGGGTTGTACTCGTAGAAGTACTGCTGCCCCCAGGGGTCGACCGGCATCTTTTCGAGGTAGGAGACCACCTTGCCGTCCGCCCCGGTCGAGCTGACCAGCGCCGCGAGGCCCTCCTGCGAGCTGGGGTAGATCCCGTCGTGTTCGACGGCGTACCGCTTGGCTGCCGACTCGATCTCCGTGATGTTCAGGCCCGCCGCCTTGATCATCGCCTTCTGCTGGGTTCCGAGGAGGCTCGGAGCGACCATGGCGGCGATGACACCGAGAATCGCGAGCACGATCAGCAGTTCGAGCAGGGTGAAACCGCCGCGACGGCGACGGGAGGAGCGTGAGCGAGTTCTTTCCATGGTTCGACTTCCTGATGGGCAAGCGCGGGCTTCGTCCGCTGACAAACCCTCGCGCAGAGGTGCGGGATTCATCAAAAACGGGCGATGGGCCGATTTCGAGTATTCCATTTTAACACTCCTCGGACAACGAGCGATCCCTGAATTCGCCGTGAACTCAGCGCATTTCGTTGCCAGAGCTTAGGTTCAGGTGAAGGGCGTGCGAAATGGAGCGGCCGCCTGCCCGGTCGAACGGCCTCACAGGTCGTTCTCATCCGGAAGCGGGCGGCCGCAACGCGTATCGACGTCACGCGAACGACTTGTGAGGTCGTTCTACGGAGCGCTTACGAGATCCACTTCGGTTCCCATCCCTTGCGATAGGGCTTCGAAAGGAGGGCGTTGGCCCGTGGCGAGTTCGTCACGGTTCCCTTGGCCGCGTCCCAGGCGAGGGATTCTCCCGGCAGCCTGAGCGCCGCCACCCCCAGGAGCACCGTCTCGGTCAGCGGTCCGGAGTAATCGAAGTTCGAAGTCGCCTCGCCGTCACCGAGGCAGGCGTGCGCCCAGCTGGTGTAGTGGTTGCGCTCTTCTTCGAACTCGAACTTGTGCCCTTCGACCTTTTCCCCGATGAGCTGCGGCGGCGCGACGTGCGGAATGATCAGCGAGCCCTTGTCGCCGATCAGCACCGATCCCGAGCCGGGCAGCTTCACCGTCTCCGGCAGGCCGAGCGCCTCGCGGGGAGGCATCTTCCCTTCGCCGTCGTACCAGGTGACCGGAATGCTCGGCCCGGCCGTGAGGTCATTGCCCGGGAAGATGTACGAGACCTTACACCACTTCGTCCAGACTTCCTTGTTGAGCGGCGGAGCCTCGGCCGAGATGGTGAGCGGCCCCGTCAGCTTGAGAGCCTTGAAGACCGGGTCGAGGATGTGGCAGCCGAAGTCGCCGAGCTGGCCGCTGCTGAAGTCCTGCCAGGCCCGCCAGTTGAACGGGGCGTAGAGGCGGTCCTTGTAGGGCCGCTCGGGAGCGACGCCGAGCCAGCCGTCCCAGTCGAGCGTCGAGGGGATCGGGTCGCTTCCTGCAGGGCGGTCGTCGGTGAGCATCCACCCGAGCTTGCCGCTCTGCCACGAGTGAACCTCACGGACCTTGCCGATCACCCCGTCGTGCACGAGCTTCACCGCGGTGCGGTAGAACTTGTGCGACTGGATCTGGTTCCCCATCTGCGTGACGACCTTGGCCTTCGTGGCGGCCAGCCGCATCTGCCGGGCTTCGTGGACCGTGTGGGTCAGCGGCTTCTGGCAGTAGACGTGCTTCTTGAGCTCCATCGCCGGCAGGGCGATGGGGGCGTGCATGTGGTCCGGGGTCGAGACGATGACGGCGTCGAAGGTCGAGCTCTTCTCGAGCAGCTTCCGCCAGTCGGTGAAGTGAGCCGCCTTCGGGAACTTCTCGGCCGCCCAGCCGAAGTGATCCTTGTTCTGTTCGACATTGCAGAGGCCGACGATCTCGACCCGGTCACTCCCCGCGACCTCCAGCAGGTCGCTCTTTCCTTTTCCGCCGGTTCCGATCGACACCACGCGGAGCTTGCCGTTCGCGTCGGCCCGGCCGATGCGGGGGAGGAGGGTTGAAAGGGTCCACGTTCCACTGACCGCCAGGAACTGGCGACGTGATTGCCGGGTCAACATCGAGATACCTCACCGGAGAAGCATTCGGCCTGCCCGGGGCGAGCGCCTGGACGCCAGGCATCGCATGCGTCTTGCCGACGCCGCGAAGGCTCGCTGCCGGACCGCATTGTGCTTGAGGACGATTGGGATGGAGCGCGTTACTCAGCGAGACGGTATAGCTGTTCGCCCGCCTTCCTGACCAGCAAGACCCCCTCCTCTTCCCGATTCGCGAAGGATTCGATGTCGATCGAAGCGGGGTCCCGGTAGCCAAGGTTGATCTTCTCGCACTCCTCGCGCGGGATCCCTGAAGCCAGCGTCACCTGGACGCGGCACCGCTCCACGCCGCTCTCGAACGTCCCTGCGCCTCGAACGTGGGTCGAGTGCGCGATCGTCCCGCGCGGGTAGTGCTTGAACCTGTCCCACTGCTTCACGAAGTAGTCGCGGCAATGGTAGCCGAGTTCCTTGATGATCTTTCCATGGGTGATCGAGACCTCGTGCATGTGCGGGGCGTAGATGATGAGCTCGCCCCCGTCGGCGACGACCGGCTCGAGCTTGTACATGCACTTTCCGGCGACCCACAGCTCGTCGTACATCGGCGGGGCGCACGAGAGGACCGTATGGTAAGACCGCGGCATCCTCTTGATGTGAGTCTGTCCGGAGACGACCGTCGCCTGTCGCCACGCCTCTTCGGGAGTGCCGTAGAAGAGCCCGTGCAGCCTCGCCGTCCCGTCGGACGTGACGACGAACGTCAGCGCCCGCCGCTCCCGCGGGATCGACAGCGCGGCCCGATCGACCACGGCCCGGACCGGCGTATCGGGAATGCCGATGATCCCGACGTTCGTGATCAGGGCGCCGAGCCAGTGGAAGAAGTTCAGCAGCTCCGGTCCCGCGATTCCCGGGAAGAAGTACTTGTTGCCGCCGGAGAATCCCACGACTTCATGCGGAAACACCGGGCCGACGACGAGGAGGGTGTCGTAGTCGAGGATCCGCTTGTTGATCTGGATCGGGACCTCTTCAGCCAGCAGGCCTTCGGAGATCTTCCGCGTCTCGTCCTCGGTCAGCCTGCCGATCGTCTCGAGGGCCTCGGGATTGTCCCACTCGTGGTTATAGAACTCCGTCTGGGCAAACAGGCCCGCCCGTTCCTTGTCGGTGATCCCGAGAAGCTTGCAGATCTGTGCCTCGGACATCGGGGATGCGTGCCGAGGGCGATCAGGACGTCGAGCTGGTCGACGACCGGGCGGAGGTGCTTGAACAGGGCGTCGAACAGCAGCGGCATCGGTGCCGTGCGGGTCTGATCGGGAACGATCAGCAAGAGCTTCTTGCCTCGGTAGTCCTCCGCCGGGACATGGCGGGCGATCCACTGGCGGACATCCTGCTCGGAAAGAATGGGAACGGTCGTCGAAGCCATCGTGCGCCATCCAGGCGAAGGAATAACGGAAGCGTCTGCCCGCGGCGCCGGATGGCTACCGCCGGACGAACCAGATCGCCAGCCAGCATAGCAGAGGGAACCCGATGAAGATCAGCAGGATCGCCCAGATGTTGGCGCGAAGATTGTCAGGCCAGCGGGCCATGGCGAAAGAAAGTGGGTAGTAGGTAGTTGATAGTGGGTAGCAAAGGATGGCAGTGGGGGGCGGTGGTCCTGGCTACCCACTACCCACGGCCAACTACCCACTTCTTCCTCAGCAGTAGGAATCGAACACGCGGACCTGCCGCCAGTTCGGCTTGTTCTCTTCGATGAACTTGAGGTGATCCGGAGCGGTCTGGTAGGCGTCGTGCGCCGCCTTATCCGAGAAGGCGACGTGGAGGGCGACGTGGTACATCCGGTCGTTCACCGGACGGGCCAGGTCGCTCGCAACCTTTCCGGCCGCGAAGAAGACCACTCCGGGATGGTCCTTCAGGTACTTGTGGCACGCCGCCACAAGGGCGTCGACCTGGGCGGGAGAGGCGTCTTCGAGCGTGAAGAAAACGTCGTGAACGAGCATAGGATTTCGCGGGGACAGTCGATGGGAAACGGACTCTTCAACCGAGGGGAGTGTATGAGAGTTCGCTGCCTCCCGCCACAACCTGCCCGCTGATGGCCAGACGGGGAAGTTCACCACCAAGGCTCAAAGACACGAAGAGACGACGACACGAAGGAGGAGAAGCCGACGGCAAAGGGCCATTCTCTACCGGCCGCCTGGTGCCTTGGTGTCCTGGTGGTGATCCGGTTCCGCTCTTACTCAGCAGCCAGGTCTTCGAAGTGCGACTCCGAGTGCGTCACGATCGCCCCCTTCTCCTCGTAGGAGATAGAGCTCGTCCCGCGGTAGCACTTGAGGACTTCGAGGATCGTGTCGATCTGGCCGTGGACCGCTTCGACCGCAAAGTTGCTCTCCTCGCCCGACTGCGCGAGGGCGACCTCAAAGCCGTATCCCACCCAGGGCTGGATCGTTTCGATCACTCTCGCGAAGTTGAAGTGCCGTGCGTTCAGGAGTTTTTCGGGATGTCCGGCGAGCGGGCCCTGGAACTTGAACGGCGTCTCCTTGAGCACGCGGGCGACCTGCGGGACCGACGTCGTGAAGATCGCGAAGTCGGCACTGACACCCAGGCACCCGGCGACCTGCGGGTCGATTCCCGCCTCGTCCGGCATGACGAGCGAGAAGAGTTCGCCCCCCGCGTCCCCGCCGGACTTCTCCTCGATCTGCGGCAGGGTGAATTCCGGGAATTCGTCCGGGTTCTCCTTGTGCAAGATCTGCATGATCTCGCCGAACAGCTGGTAGAGGGAATAGACCCCCTCCTTGAACTGATCCGCGCTGGTGATCCCGAGGACCATCGAGAACTCGAACATCGGCAGCGGCTGCGAGGATTCCGGCATGTCCCGCAGCCATTGCTTCGACTCGATCTTCGAGTCGATGACGAAAGCTCGCTGGCCGTCCGCCAGCGCGGGAACGAGGTGGTCGTGAAGAATCGTGTCGAGCTTCTGCGCCACCGGCACCGCGAGATCGCGGATGTGCTCGTACTTCTCCTTGTCGTCCTCGTCGATGTTCGAGAGGACGGCGATGTTCGCGTACTCGTAGAGCTTCTGGAAGATCGGCCGGAGCTCGTCGTACTCCGCGACCGACATCGGAGTCCGCGTCGCATTGAACAGCAGCGGGTCGCCTCCGACATGCTGCAGGATCGGCAGGGGAGTCCCCCCCGTTCCGGCAAACTCACCGACCTGGTAGTTGAAGGTCTCGCTGCCGCGGGCCGTCAGGAAGCTGCATCCGACCGTCGCGTGCGGAGGGATCGACATCTCTTCCGTGATCTTGTCTTCGAGGACCTTCAGGTCCTTCTCGAACTCCTTCTTGGTCGCCTCGGGGGTGTTGGAAGAGGACATCGCAGCGCGGAGAAAGCCGCTGACCATCATCGCCTGGCTCGCAGCCGACTGCTGCTGAACGGAGCTGATCGCCTTGCTCGCATACCACAGGCTCGTCACCCGCTGGTCCTGGTGCTGCAGCACCTTCTGGAACTCGGGGATATCGCCGAGCGAATCTCCCTCGCCGAGCGTCTGCAGGTGGCCGATCCCTTCCGCCATCGAGAAGAGCAGGTAGCCGTCCTGAACCCCGAGTGCCACCGTGACCTTCTTGGTCTTCAGGAAATCGATCAGCGTCGAGGCGTCGCCCTGGAGGTCTTCGGGAATCGTCTCTTCGAGCTCGCTCCAGTCGATTGACCCGAGATCGATTGTCAGGGTGAGAAAGTCTCCCCCGGTCCCGATCTTCGTGCGGGCGAACGTCACCTTGACGTCGTCTTCGAGCGCCGGGGCCACCTGCTCGAGAATCGGCTGGAGCCGGCCGATCTGCCGCAAGGCGCGTTCGGTGTCCGAAACCTTCGCCCCGAAGACAAACGGAGAGAGGCGGAGCTTTTCGTGATTGTTGTTCAGCCGCTGCAGGATGCCCCGGACAATCTCGAGCTGGGCCTGCTCGGAGTCTTCCTGATTCGCCAGCTCCACCTGGGCGCTCGCCATGCGGCCCTGGTTCGAGATGTCCTGCAGCAAGGTCATCAGCTCGACGAGGCCGACATCGCCGTAGACGAACACCTCGCTCGCGACTGCATCCGACAGCAGCGCGACAAGCTCCTTGTTCTCTTTCTGCTTCAGAAAGTTCCGGATCGGTGTGAAGTCCGACTTGCGATACTGGGCGTCCAGCAGGCTCAGCCCGAGCTGGACTCCCGGCAGCTGCGCGAGCTGCTCATACGCCCGGCTCTTGACGAAGACGTCGTACTGTTCCCCGAGCCGCAGCGACGACGTGAAGAACGCCGCGCTCGCCGGGACGAACCGCAGCGACGTCGTCTTGTTGAGGTCTTCGGCCCTCAACGTCAGCGAGAGGCCGCACAGGATGAGGAGCCACGAGACCGACCGCGTCATGACCTGTCGCATCGAAAACCGTCCGTGGGAGCCGCTGCCAGCGGCACCTCTGATTGGAGTGGTTGACCTCCGCGTCCTGGCAGGACGCGCCCTGGAATCACCGCAGCGAAGGGATCATCCGTCCCGACGCGTACCCTGGCCCGTTCCTCGAGGTTTCGTGACGTCCGACCGGCCCCGCTATTTTGCGGCCGCCCTCGCCGTCATCAGCTTCTGGAACTCGCCGAACAGGTAGTTGCTGTCGTGCGGGCCGGCAGACGCTTCGGGGTGATACTGCACGCTGAACGCCGCCCGCTCTTTGCTTCGGATCCCCTCGACCGTGTTGTCGTTCAGGTTGATGTGCGTCACCTCGACGTCGCCCGGCAGCTTGTCGGGAGCGAGAGCGAAGCCGTGGTTCTGCGAGGTGATCTCGACCTTGACGGTCTCCTTGTTCATGACCGGCTGGTTTCCCCCCCGGTGGCCGAACTTCAGCTTGTAGATTTCGCCGCCGAGGGCCAGACCGAGGAGCTGGTGGCCGAGACAGATGCCGAAGATCGGCTTCTTCCCGAGCAGCCCGCGGATCGTGTCGACCGCGTAGTTGAGCGGACGGGGGTCGCCAGGCCCGTTCGAGAGGAAGACGCCGTCCGGATTCTTCGCCAGGACTTCGTCCGCGGTGGCAGTCCCCGGCATGACCGTGACGTCGCAGCCCATCTCGGTCAGGTGACGGGGGATGTTCCACTTCATTCCGTAGTCGAGGGCGACGACGTGGGGCCGATGGCCATTGCCGTTCGCCTTGACCCCCGCCGGCCGTTCGAGCTTGTGCAGCCCTTCCTTCCAGGCCGAGGCCGACTTCGGCGCGACTTCGCGCACCAGGTCATGCCCGACGATATTCCACCCCTGGGCCTTCCGGATCAGGGAGGCATCGTCGAGGTCGATGGAAGACAGGACTCCCGTCATCGCCCCCTCGACCCGCAGCTTGCGGACGAGGGCCCGGGTGTCGAACCCCTCGATTCCGGGGACGTTGTTCTTCTTCAGGTAAGCGTCGAGCGACATTTCCGAGCGGTAATTGCTCGGTTCCGCGCATGCCTCCCGGACGATGAAGCCCCGGATCGCCAGCCGGCCGCTTTCGACGTCCTCGGCGTTGATGCCGTAATTTCCGATCAGGGGATACGTCATGCAGACGATCTGCCCGTTGTATGACGGATCCGTCAGGATCTCCTGATAGCCCGACATGCTGGTGTTAAACACCACTTCCCCGCAGACTTCAGCCTCGGCGCCGAAAGCCTGTCCTGTAAATACCGTTCCGTCCGCCAGCGCCAGCTTCGCCGGTTTCGCCATTCAAGCAGTCCCCCTCGTGAACACTCGTCCCCTTCACTGCGACTCCGCGCGGAGCGGACCCCGTGCGGGCCAAAATTCGACGGGTTCTATCATACGCGGCGGGGTGTCGAAAGTGTGGAAAAGACCGGAGAGGGAGATTGTTCACACGCGAGACTCCCGCCTTTTGCGACGCTATTCTGCATGCGGAAACCGCAACCCTTCCCGGCACAATCCGGCTCCGCAGCCCCGTAATGGCTTCCGTCCACCCGGACGAAGCATGAGGTTGGCTCAGAGACGGCCTCCCCGGGACAAGATCCCGAGACCCTGAATGCCTGAAATCAAGAACTACAAGTCCGACGTCGACACCAACACCAAGGATGTCGATTTCGGCAAGAATACCTACCAGGTCGAGTTTCAGACGACCGCCGGCAAGATCCTCCTCGACCTCTGGCCGGACGTCGCTCCCGGCCACTGCAAGAACCTGATCGGCCTGGTGCGGAGCGGGTTCTACGACGGGATCATCTTCCATCGCGTCATCGACGGCTTCGTGATCCAGGCCGGTTGCCCCCAGGGGACCGGCACGGGGGGACCCGGCTACAAGATCGCGCAGGAGTTCAACAAGAAGCTCCACAAGCCGGGAGTCCTCTCGATGGCCCGCACGAGCGATCCGAATTCGGCCGGATCGCAGTTCTTCCTCTGCCTCGCCGACGTCCCGAGCCTCGACAACAAGTACACGGGCTTCGGCCAGACCGCTGACGATGCGAGCCTGCAGACCGTCCTGAAGATCGGCAAGTCGAAGACGAACGCCGATGACCGTCCCCTGCAGGACCAGAAGATCGAGAAGGCGAAAGTCATCGTCACTCCCAAGTAGATTCGATTCGTCCTCGTCGACGGGG
>JAEYWB010000464.1 GCA_023429275.1 Planctomycetota bacterium | reverse complement strand
CCCCTGAGACGAGGACGTCTCAGGGGTGGATTCGTACACGGAATCACAGCACCAGCCTAAGACCTCCCCCGGGGAGGCAGGCTAAGAAGGAGGCTGGTGCTGATGATGTTTGCGGACATGCCGGGATTATGCCTCTGCTGGCGGTCCTGTCAAGAACGACCCGTCCGCCGCCGGTCTGGCGAACGGGACACTCCTGCGTGATCATCGGTTCGCCAGGTGCAAACCATTGAGAAAACTAGGCGCTGACGCGGCGGAACAGGTCTTCCAGCTCGCTCTTCTTGCCCGACCAGTTCTGGCTGTCCCAGAACTCGTCCCGGAGCGGGAACGAATCGGGGAGCGGCTTCTGGTCCTGCAGGTCGAGGATTCGCTGGTAGACGAGGATCGCCTTGATGATCAGCTCGGCGAGGTCGTCGTCGTCCGTGACGATGGAGTCGCTTCCCGTCAGGCCCCGCTGGGTGTCGATCGCCGACTTCATCTCGGCGAGCCCCTTCTCGATGTTCTCGCGGGCGGCGGTCAGTTCCTGCTTGAAGTACAACTTGCGTCCCTCGGTCAGGGCGCGGGTCGCTTCGAGCACGTTCGGCTGCATCTCGAACTGGCCACGCATACGCCAGAAACGGTAGTTGGCCGTCGACTGGTACCGGGCGACCCAGTGCTTCTTGTCGGCGAGCGAATACTGCCCCTGGTCTTTCTCGACCAGGGCCTTCAGCTGATCGTCCTTGACCGCCTCGAAGTAAATCGTGCCGCCGGGGCTCATGAACTCCTTGTGGCCGTAGATGTCGGTCCACTCGGTGTAGAACTGCTGCCAGGCGGCGGTCGTCTCGGCATCGAGGAGCCCCTCGTCCTTGCGGGCCGTGGCGTAGTCGCGGACCGAGTGGTACGGGTAGGCGAGCATCAGGATCATGTCCATTCGATGCTGCTCTTCCCCCGCCTCGATCAGCTTGTTCGACTCAAGATACCAGTGCCGGGCGCGGAGGTAGTTGTCCTCGTTGTTCGGGTTGATGTCCGGGTCGGCCTTCCCCTGGAAGAGGTCGGTCCGCGGGTCCTCGCGGAAGTACTTTCGGAACTGGACCTTCTCATCCGAGCGGCCGATCTTCCGGCCGATGAACTCACCCATGTCGAAGTGAAGCTCGGGAGAGCGGGTGTTCATCGCAATCCCCCGCTCGAGGTACTTCGCCCCCTCCTTGACCCAGTGGAAGCGGTCCTTCACGTCGTCGCACTCGGCGGAGACGTTGAAGGCGAGGTTCCACGCCTGGTACTGCCAGACCTTGTTGAAATGAGGCTGCAGCAGCGAGATCGACTCGACCGTCTGCGCGAGCTGCGCGAAGTTCTTCGTATTCTTCTCGTGCTCGGCCTGCTGCCACAGGAGGCTGGCCGCCACCCCGCGGAAACCGAGGAGCACGACGTTGAACGTCGAGCTCGTCGGGTCGACCTTGCCGAGGCTCGCCTCGCCGAGCTTGTACTCGGACCGCTGACGGGCGAGCCCGTACTTGAAGTTGCTGCTCGCGTCGCTCGACCCGAGCAGGAAGATCGGGACCATGAGGACGATGATCCCGCTGAGGTAGACCATCTTCCGCTGGAAGGAGTTGAGATTATTCACTTGGCCTCCAGTTCACGCAGACGCAGAGCGAAGTAACCGAGGATGTAACAGGGAATGAGATAGCCGATCAGCGTCATGATGCTCGGAAGCACGGCGTTGACGAACGGAACGTCGAACCCGTTCGCGACATACTCCTGCGTATCGAAACCCTTGAGATCGGGGAGGACACCCTGCAGGAGCTGGAGAACCTTGTAGATTCCCTGGTCGATCGTCTTGATCGCCCGCGTTCCCCAGTTGTCGGGGAGCGGGGACTGCTGGTTCATCCAGGTGACGATCCGGTAGAACGACTCGAGCGTCCCTCCGCCGAGCACGTGCCCCTGGTTCTTCGTAAACTGCTCGAGCTGCTCGACCATGAACTCCCGCAGACCGCTGATTCCGACGACCGCAAGGCCCATCGTCATCAGGGTGCAGACCGGCCCCTTGAGGAAGGTGCTTCCGGTGGTGCCGATGATCACGATCATCAGCAGGAGCATCCACACCCCGAGCAGCCCCTTGACGTACGAAACGAAGAACGGGCGGTCGGGCATTCGGATGAAGAAGTCGCGTTCGGCCACGCCGACGAACTGGCTGCTGTCTTCGCAGGCGACCTCGAGCGTCAGCGTCCCGTTGTCGAGCAGGTCATTGATGAGGTCGACATCCTTCGGCTCCGCATCCGGCGCGTCGGTCGGGCGGTAGCTCAGCTGCCGCGGAATCTTCATGAGGGGCAGCGTCGGCGACGAGGAGAACTCGTACACCGGATAGGTGTCGACCAGCACCCGCAGGTTCTTCGACGGATTGACGGCAGTGACCGAGAAGCGGATCTGCTCGTCGATCGTCCCCTTGTAGGTCCGGAAGGCTTCAAACTTCTGTTCGACCCACAGAGCGCCGTCGTCGTGCAGGTACTTGTCCGAAATCTTGTCGAACGTCCAGATACCGCGGGCGTTCGTCGCCCCCTCGAGGAAGGTGCGGTACTGCCAGATATCCCCGACGTTGAGCGGCGTCGTGGTCTCGTTCCCCTGCCGGTCGAGGTACTTGACGGTCCCGAAGACCGGCACACGGGCAATGAGCTGCTCTTTCGAGGCCTGAGGAACTTCGCGGATCAGCCAGACGTAACCAATCGCCCCGATGACCAGGACGATGACGCTGACGAGGAACCCGTAACCGAAGATACGCCCGAGGACGATCTCGCTCCGCTTGACCGGCTTGGTCACGACGGTGTGGATCGAACGATCCTTGATGTCGGCCGGAAGTCCCCAGCAGGCGAGGATCAGGGTCAGCGGAAAGAGGACGAACTGTGTCGTCGTGAAGACGAATGTGATGTAAGGCTTGGCCGGGGTTGCCGCTTCGCTGCTGCGGAGGAACCATCCCGCGAACATGAACAGCAGCAGGAACACACCGCCGACCATGAGGGCCTTGCGGCGGATCGATTCCTTGATCGTCAGGATCGTGACGGCCAGGACGCGCCGCGGCGCAATGACCAGCAGTTCCTGGATCCCGAGAACGAGCATCTGGCCAAACAGCTTCGGACCGCGGGCGAGCCCGGCCGAAGCAATGGCACCAACGAAGCCGATCAGCACGCCGATCGCCGCCAGCACGCCGATGATCGCCAGCCACTTCAAGGCGGCGACGCCTGGAGAAAAGTCTTTTATGAATTCCATGGATCACCCGGATGTCTGAAAACGGAGAGACATGACAGCCGCCGGCCTCAGCTCTTGGCTGAAGGGGTAAACCGGCGACCGGGGTGCGCTTTGCTTTCTTCCACGGTCTTCAGGAACAGGTCTTCAAGAGTTGCAGTGGGGTGCGAAACGCTGCGGAGTGATACGCCGTGCTTCTTGAGAGCCTCTTCGACATCCTTCACCGCTGCATCGCTCAGGCGGGACGTCAGAATCTGAGACTCTTCCTTTGCTTCCAGCAGCTCCTTCACGGTCCCGCGGACCTTGAGCTCTCCCTGGTAGAGAATGGCGATCCGGTCGCATACGTCCTGCACGTCGGCGAGGAGGTGGCTCGACATGACGACCGTCTTCCCCTCAGCCTTGAGCTTGAGGATCAGCTCCTTCATGTCCCGGGTCCCGAGCGGGTCGAGACCGCTGGTCGGTTCGTCCAGCAGGATCAGCTCGGGGTCGTTGATCAGTGCCTGGGCGAGACCGATTCGACGGGTCATCCCCTTCGAATACTCCTTGAGCTGCCGCTTGCGCGCGTGCTGCAGGCCGACCATGTTGATCAGCTCGTCCCGCCGCTGCTTGCGGACCGACGCCGGCATGTTGAACAGCCGGCCGTAGAACTCGAGGGTCTCGTCCGCGTTCAGAAAGCGGTACAGGTACGACTCTTCCGGCAGGTAGCCGAGCCGCTCGTTCTTGGCGACGTCATGCGCCGGGCGACCGAGGACGGTGACGTCCCCTTCCGTCGGGAACAGGAGCCCGAGGAGCATCTTGATCGTCGTTGTCTTGCCCGAGCCGTTCGGGCCAAGCAGACCAAAGATCTCCCCCTTCTTGACATCGAGCGACAGCGAGTTGACGGCCCGGACCTACTTCCGACCCCAGAAGTCGAGGTAGATCTTGGTCAGGTTGCGAATCTCGATCACCGAATCCGATTGCATACACGCCTCAAGGAACCCGTGTTCCCCTCTGTTGCCGCAGACAGGGAAGGACGCGTCGAAAATGTGACAAGGACAGGAGATACGGATGTGACGCGGCGGAGATGGATGAAAACAATAACCGCGCCGACGGCTGGGCCTCTAGAACCCGCCGACCCTTCACACTCTACGGCAGGGCATCACCCCCTTCAAGCAACGCAAGTTGTGAAGAACTTGAGAAAGCGGTCATGGCGTGCGGACGCCGCGCAGAGAGCTCAATCGCGGGTGCTGACGAAGCGGTCTCGCCAGGCGCCGAGGTGATCAAGACAGATCGCCACGCCCCGGATCACGTTCGTCGCCGGATCGGGATCCAGCCGGACCGGGATCCCCAGCTGCTCCTGGAGCAGCCTCGGAAAGCCGCGAAGGAGCGCGGAGCCCCCTGTGAGAAGCAGGCCGGTGTCGGTCAGATCGCCCACCAGCTCCGGATGGCAGCGCTCGATAACGCTCCGGACCCCCTGGACAATCCGGCCCAGCGGGTCGCGAAGCGCCTCGCGGACCTCTTCGCTCGTGATCGTCGCCTTCCGCGGGACGCCGCTCGCCGTATCCAGCCCGCGGATTTCCGCACTGACCTCTGTTTCGAGCGAGCTGGCACTGCCGATGTCGAGCTTCAGCTGCTCTGCAGCCGTCCGGCCGATCCGGAGCGAGTAGTTCTGCTGAACGTAGTCGACGATCGCCTCGTCGAGCTCGTCCCCCGCAACACGCAGCGACCGGTTGGCGATGACCTCTCCAAGCGACAGGAGTGCGATTTCAGTCGTTCCACCGCCGACGCTGCAGACGAGATTGGCGAGCGGTTCCGAGATCGGCAGGCCCGCCCCGATCGCGGCGGCCACCGCTTCTTCGATCAGGTAAACCTCACCGGCCCCGGCCCGCTCGGCACTCGTCAGGACCGCCCGCTTCTCGACCGGCGTGAGTCCGCTCGGGACCGCGATCGTCAGCCGTGGGCGGCGCCGGCTCCCATCCGCCGCCTTGCGAAGGAAATAGCCCAGCATCGCTTCTGCGAGCCGGAAGTCCGTGACGACTCCGGAACGGAGGGGGCGAACGGCGATCATCGAGTCGGGAGTCCGCCCGAGCATCTGCCGTGCGAGCGTGCCGACTGCGGTCCCTCGCCCCAGGATCGCCCCACTCTGCTTGTCGATCGCAACGACGGAAGGCTCGTCAACGACCACCCCTTTGCCGGGAGTGAAAAGCAGGGTTCGCGACGTCCCCAGGTCGACCGCGACATCGCGCTGCCACCACCGCCGAAGGCGGCGGAAAAGCGGTTCGGGAGCAGACGTGCCGGTGATCATATGAGGGCTTGTATCCGACGACAGCGTTCGTCGGAAAGAGGGGTCGGCCGTGAAGCGAGGGCCCGATCGGCGAGAGCAGCCGGGGCGATCCCGGAGAACACCACCAGTGGGGTGCCAGAGCCGGATGGAGCACTACCAGTGCAATCGCTCGATCCGCGGGGAGGCACCACGCCAGCGTCAAAGCCACGGCGTGACTGCAACGCGTTGTCGAAAAAAGACTTACGACGTGGCGTCCTTGCGGAACGTGGCGGAGGCCGCCTCCTGGACGGCGGCAGCCAGAGTGCCCGCAGATTTTTTCCAAATTCTCAATCTGCTATCGGGCTAGTACCTGCGTCGAATTGCCTCCCTGCCCATCGCTCTCCACTCCCCTCCCCGCCTTGACCGTCCCCGCATCAATGGTAATGTGACACTCGTTGTGGGGACTCTGACTGGAGGTCGTGAACAGAAGATCACTCTGTTGGAGTCCTTGCGACTCCCGCACGATGCACTTCCCCAGCCGAGGTTCGCCTCGGCCCCCTCGATGGTTTGGACACGCGGACGCGAGTCTGAGCCTCTCCCGAATTTAAGCTCGCATTGAGAGGTCCTTGGCGTTAGGTGCTGCGCCATGCTCAACCTCCGATCGAGTTTTGATACCGAACACATGGAGACTCCGCTTGCTACCGGGCACGCGGATAGGTGAGCCTCGGCTCGCCAGCTCGCGGCTGGGCCTTCC
>JAEYWB010000430.1 GCA_023429275.1 Planctomycetota bacterium | reverse complement strand
GACCGTGGGGGCGGATTCCTTTCCGGAAGCTCCTTCCGCACTTCCCGGTGGGGAGACGGGGGCGTCCTCACCATCGTTCCGCCAGTCTGAAGGCGACCTGGCGGCGGGGAAAAAGCCGCAGCCGGTGCGGGTCTACTACGGGACAAATCGCGAGGCGCTTGTTCCCGCGACATCGCCTGCGTGGATCCCGCTCGCGAACTTCAGCGGAGGGACGCTGATCGCCCTGATCCTGGTCCTGGTGATCGGCAGTTTGCGGAAGTGGAGCTATCGCACGCTCACTGTAACGGGTGTCCTCACGCTTCTCCTCGCCTTCGTCGTCGGGTGGATCTGGGATCCGTTCGACCCGTACAGCGACGCGGTCGAACATTCCCGCGGCATTGTCTTCGGTCCGCGAGCCGACGCAGAGGGACTCGTGCACTTCGGCCACTGCGACGTGACGCTGCCGCCGGTCGGAAAGCGGGACGTCGGTGAACTGCCGATGACGACTCCGGGCCGCGAGAACCCCGAAAAGCACGTCATCCTGGAACGGACGCAACTGCTGGAGGAGGAGGCGTTTTACAACGAGGTGAAAGCCAGGCTGGCGGACCTGAAAGTCGGTGAGAGGGATGTCTTCGTCTTCATTCACGGCTACAACGTCGATTTCCGGTCGGCCGCCTGTCGAACGGCGCAGCTCAGCCTCGACCTGGAGTTCCGGGGGATTCCGATGTTCTTCAGCTGGCCTTCCCAGGGGGAGTTCCTGGGTTACATGGCGGATGTCGACGAGGTTCAGGACAGCGTGACGCCGATCAAGCAGTTCCTGCTGCGCGTGGCGCAGGATCTCAACGCGGAGAAGGTGCATATTCTGGCCCATAGCCGCGGCGGCGCGGCGGTCTCGTTCGCCCTCCGGGAGATCGATCCGCAGAAGCGGCTGTTCAACCAGGTGATCCTCGCGGCGCCCGACATCAATGCCAACACGTTTCGGCGTGACATCGTTCCCAAGCTGTCGAAGCTGGCCCTCCGCTCGACGCTCTACTGCTCGCAGACCGACCGGGCGCTGCTGGGGTCGCAACTGTTCAACCGCTACAAGCGGGCCGGAGACGCCAGCGAGCCGATCGTGATTGAACCGCTCCTCGACACGATCGACGCGACGGGCCTCGACCCTTCCATCCTCGGACACAGCTACTACGGGGAATCCAGGCCCTTGATCGAGGATGTCCGGGCGCTGTTCCGCCAGAACAGCCACCCGGCGGAACGGGGACTGTATGAACGGAAAGGCTCGGTGAAGGACCAGGTCTACTGGATGTTCAAGCCTCCACTCTGAGCGGCTGAATGCACCGGGCCGGAGGGAAAAGACACGGTTTTTCCAGGCCCTCGTGGCGGCGGAACGGCGGAGTCCGAGGGATTTTGCGGTTTTCGAACTCCATGAGCAGGTTTTCCGTCTGCTCGCTATACTCTTGGCCCCCTGTTCACGAACGCATTGACGCCTTTCGGGGCTGCCGCGAGCTCATGGAAACGAAGTTCATCCGCAATTTCTCGATCGTCGCCCACATCGACCACGGGAAAAGCACCCTCGCCGACCAGCTCCTGCTGAAGTCCGGGGCGATTACGCAGCGCGAATTCCAGTCCCAGCTGCTCGACGACCTCGAGATCGAACGGGAGCGGGGGATCACGATCAAGGCGCGAGCGGTGGCGATCAACTACACGCTCGACGGCCAGGAATACGAGATCAACTTCATCGACACGCCTGGCCACGTCGACTTCCAGTACGAAGTCTCCCGCAGCCTCGCGGCGTGCGAGGGGGCGCTGCTCGTCGTCGATGCCTTCCAGGGGGTCCAGGCCCAGACGGTCGCGAACGCCTACCTGGCGATCGAAGGGGACCTTGAGATCATCCCGGTCCTCAACAAGATCGACCTTCCGGTCACTCGCATCGACGAGGTGCTGGAGGAAATCCAGACCGTCGTCGGCCTCGATGCGTCGACCGCCCTCAAGGTCAGCGCCAAGGCCGGGATCGGCATCGAGGAGTGCTTCCGCGCGATCATCGAGCGCGTTCCCCCTCCGAAGGGGAAGCCCGACAACCCGCTCCAGGCGCTCGTCTTCGACAGCAAGTACGACTACTACCGCGGTGTCGTCACCTACATCCGCGTCAAGGAAGGGACCATCCGCAAGGGGGACAAGATCAAGTTCATGAAGGGGAACTCCCTTTATGACGTCCTCGACATGGGGCAGTTCCGCCCGGACATGGTCCCTTGCGAAGAACTCGGACCGGGGCAGGTCGGTTACGTCATCACCGGTGTGAAGGAGGTCCGCCACATTCACGTGGGGGACACCGTCACTCACGCCGCGCGTCCCGCCGAAACGCCTCTTCCCGGGTACAAGGAGCCGCAGCAGATGGTGTTCTGCGGCATGTACCCGATCGACGCCACCGACTTCGAGCATCTCCGTGAAGAGCTCGAGCGGATGAGTCTCAACGACGCCAGCTTCACCTTCAGCCCCGAGACGAGCGACGCGCTCGGTTTCGGGTTCCGCTGCGGCTTCCTCGGGATGCTGCACATGGAGGTGATCCAGCAGCGGCTGGAGCGCGAGGCGGAAGTCGACCTGATCCAGACGGCTCCGAACGTCACCTACGAGCTCCTGATGGAGAACGGTGAAGTCCGGACGATCGCGAACCCGGTCGACGTGCCGGAGTCGGGATTCATCAAGGAGTTCCGCGAGCCGATCGCCAAGGTGCAGTTCATCGTGCCGTCGACCGCCATCGGCGCGATCATGCAGCTCTGCGAGGACCGCCGCGGGACCTACAAGACGACCGAGTTCCTCGGCCCCGAGCGGGCGCAGATCATCTATGAACTGCCGCTGGCCGAAATCATCTACGACATGCACGACAAGCTGAAGTCCGTCAGCCGCGGGTATGCGACGATGAACTACGAGGTGATCGGCTTCCGCGACGCCGACCTCGTGAAGCTCGACATCCTCGTGAAGGGGAACAAGGTCGAGGCGCTCGCGATGATCGTCCACCGCTCGACGGCCGAACGCCGGGGCCGGGCGGTCTGCAAGAAGCTCAAGGAAGAGATCAGCCGCCACCAGTTCGAGATCGCCGTCCAGGCGGCGATCGGCGGGAAGATCATTGCCCGCGAGACGATCAGCGCCGTCCGCAAGAACGTGACCGCCAAGTGCTACGGCGGGGACATTTCCCGAAAGAAGAAGCTGCTCAACAAGCAGAAAGAGGGAAAGAAGCGGATGAAGCAGTTCGGCGAGGTCGAGATTCCGCAGAAGGCGTTCCTGTCGGTCCTCGAAGCCCGCGGCGACGAGTAGTCGGAACTTCGCTGCGGATCGACGGTGTCATCGAAAGTGTGGACACTCGACGACTCTGGTCACACCGGTCGTTGCGAGTGTCCCCTTGATTCCGTCAGTCAGCAACATTGTCTTCCTGTCCGCCCGCGTCTGAAGCCGGGGCGCTCGTGACATCCGCCTCAGTCGTGTCGACCGTACTTGGCGCGGCGGCTTCCGGCGACCCCGCTTCGTCGCTTGCCGTGTCGAACAGCTCGAGGATGACTTCCTTCTCGTTCTCCGGCCGGGCCGCTTTCTCGTCGCCTGGGGCCTTCGGTGCGGGGAGCGCCGGTTCCGGCAGAGGGGCCGGCAGGACCTCCTCGGGAACCGGCTCCGACGTGATGAACCGGATCGACTCGTAGTTGGAGTGCTGATACAGCCCCCCGCCGAGCGCCTGGTACGCTTTGACGATGGCCGAGAGCTGCTCGCGCTTCGTCTCGACGATGACCGTTCTCGCCTCGATGAGATCCCGCTGGGCGGTCAGGACTTCGATGTATTCGGCCCGTGCCTGCTGGAACAGCTTGCCGGAGTTGTCGACGGCCGACTCGAGCGACTGCAGCTGCCGCTTCTTGATCTCGAGGCTCTCCGTGTAGTTCTGGACCATCGAGAGATTGTTGATCACTTCGGTGAATGCGTTCAGCACCGTCCGCTGATAGTCGTAGATCCGCTCGAGCTGCGTGGCGTTCGCGCTCATGTAGTCGGCCTTGATCGCGGCCCGGTTCAGGACCGGCACCGCGAGGTTGCCGACGAGATTCCCGACGAGAGCGTCCGGCTGAAACAGGTACCTTGGATTGAAGGCCTCGTAGCCGATGCTGCCGGTCAGGACCAGCCGGGGATAGAACTGGGCCCGTGCGACCTTCACGTCAAGCCCGGCCGCTTCGAGCTCCCGCTCGGCCTGGCGGATGTCGGGCCGGTTCTGGCGCAGCTGTGACGGAATCCCGACCTGCAGGGCGTTGAGGTTCAGGTTGATGAAGTCTGTCGCCGGGCGTTCGACCGCCTGGGGAAAGCGGCCGAGGAGAAAGTTGATCCGGTTCTCGGTCTCGATGATCTCCTGCCGGACAATCAGCTTCTCGCTCTGGTTCTTCTGGACTTCCGCCTGGAACCTCTGGACGGCGACCTCTGTACCGCGTGCGGCGTCCTTCAACGCGACCGCGACCTTGAGGCTTCGCTCCTGGAGAGCGATGGTCGCATCGAGGATCTCGAGCCGCTTGTCGAGGGACATCAGCGTGAAGTAGCTCTCGGCGATCTCCGCGACGAGACGGGTCACGACATAATTCCGCCCTTCCGCAGTGGCGAGGTAACGAAGCGCCTGGGCATCCCGGGCGTTGCGCAGAGCCCGCCAGATGTCGACTTCCCAGGAGACATCGGCGGCGAGCAGGAAGTTGGGAAGAGGATCCGGGAACGGCTTCCCAGGGGCGATCGTCAGCGAGCTGTCGACGGCTCCGTTTCGCGTGAACCGGCTGGCCTTGTCCATGCTGGCTCCCGCTCCGAACGACAGGAACGGCAGGTAGGCTCCGCGACGCTTCAGCACCTCGTTGTTCGCGATCTGAACTTCCTGCCAGAGGATCTTCAGCTCCTGGTTGCCGTTCAGGCCTTCCAGGATCAGGCAGGTCAGCGTCGGGTCGTTGAAGAACTCTTCAAAACCGATCTCGGCCGAGTTCTCCGGCGTCGTCACCCCGCCAAAGTCGTTGGGAAGGCTCCTCGCCGGCTCCGCGGTCGGAAGGCAGGGGAGCTTACAGGATGGCACCGTCAGCAGGCTGCCGGCCAGAAGAGCCGCACCGATCGCCGACTTCCCGGACCAGGCTCGGGGGGCGCGGACAGGCTGAGTCATCGGATTCGTCCCTGATAAGGTCCTGCTGCCGAAAATCCGTTCCGACAGGTCGCAGACGCCGGGAGACGCACCGCCTCGAATTCGAGGCGAGGCCACGGTCCGCCGGCCGCTTCGAGCAGGGAGCAAGGTCCGACCTGACGCTCCGCTCGTCGCGTACAGGATTCTTCGGCGAAAGAGCGGGTCGCCCAGAAAGCTCAAACAATTCTAACCAGCAATGTAATGAATCATGCATCCTCGCATGTTGTGCGGTGTTGTCGGGGAAAGTGTTTCCAATGTGCGCAATCTGCGGGTCGTGCAGATGCGACGCCATGCGCCGGTTGAGCGATCCTTAAGAGCCCCGGGCCCGGGGGAACACCAGCAGAAGCTGCCGGGATTCGTCCGAAGAGCTTTGCGCCGCAGAGTGCGAAGAGGACTCAGCGAGGACTGTGTGATCTCTGAGACCACAGTGACAGATTGCTCTCCCGATCGATCGCCAGCGGGCCTGGCGTCTGAGACGACCTCTAATGCGCTCCGGCAGGAGGAGGAGGCCCCTCGTGCGGCGACGCGTCCTTGTGTTCCAGCAGTTCGCTGAGTGGCTCGTCCGACTCGCCCTGGATCAGCTGCCCCTTGGCCGCGAGACCGCCAAAGATGAAGTAGAGGCCCGGGATCACGAGAACGCCGATCACCGTACCGATCAGCATCCCGCCGACCGCGGTCGTCCCGATCGTCCGGTTGCCGATCGCCCCGGGGCCGGTCGCCCGGACGAGCGGAATCAGACCGGCGATGAAGGCGAACGACGTCATGAGAATCGGACGGAACCGCAACTGGCCCCCTTCGATCGCCGCCTCCTTCAGGCTGATCCCTTCCCGGTTTCGCTGAACGGCGAACTCGACGATCAGGATCGCATTCTTCCCCAGGAGACCGACGAGCATGACCAGGCCGATCTGGGCGTAAACGTCGTTCGAGAGCCCCATGGCCTGCAGGGCCAGGAATGACCCGAAGAGCCCGATGGGGAGCGAAATGATGACCGCCAGCGGCAGGTTGAAGCTCTCGTACTGCCCGACCAGCACGAGGTACACGAAGATGACCACGATCAGGAAGATGTAGATCGCAGTGTTACCCTTGTTGGCCTCGTCGTACGAGAGCCCCTCCCAGCCGATATCGTAGCCGCGCGGCAGCGTCTCCTTCGCGACATCCTTGATCGCCTGGATCGCCTGTCCGGTGCTGAAGCCTGGAGCGGGAGCTCCCTGGATGGCCGCCGAGGGGTAAAGGTTGTAGCGGTTGATTTCGTTGAGCCCCTGTTGCTTCTTGATTTTCATGAACGCCGAATAGGGGACCATGTCGCCGCTTTCGTTCTTGACGAACATGTTCTCGAGGTCCTCGGGGTACCGGCGGAACTC
>JAEYWB010000414.1 GCA_023429275.1 Planctomycetota bacterium | reverse complement strand
TCAGGTTGCGGCAGCCATCCGCTTGGCCTGCTCGGCCGCTTCTTCGATCACGCCGACGTACATGAACGCCGATTCCGGCAGGTGGTCCCACTTGCCGTCGCAGATGTCGTCGAAGCTGCGGATCGTTTCCTTGAGCGGCGTGATGTTCCCCTTCTTGCCGGTGAACGCTTCCGCCACGAGGAACGGCTGCGAGAGGAACCGCTCGATACGGCGGGCCCGCAGAACGATCAGCTTGTCTTCTTCGGCCAGTTCGTCGACACCGAGGATCGCGATGATGTCCTGAAGCTCGCGATACCGCTGGAGCGTCTTCTGGACGCGGCGGGCGACGCGGTAGTGCTCTTCACCGACGATCTGCGGGTCGAGAATTCGGCTCGACGAAGCGAGCGGGTCGATCGCGGGGTAAATCCCCTTCTCGGCGATCTTCCGCTCGAGGTAGATGAACGCGTCGAGGTGGCTGAACGCCGTCGCCGGAGCGGGGTCGGTCGGGTCGTCGGCGGGGACGTACACGGCCTGCACCGAGGTGATGGCTCCCCGCTTCGTCGAGGTGATCCGTTCCTGGAGAGCACCGAGCTCGGTCGCCAGGGTCGGCTGGTAACCGACGGCGCTCGGCATACGGCCGAGGAGAGCGGACACTTCCGAACCGGCCTGCGAGAACCGGAAGATGTTGTCGACGAACAGGAGCGTGTCGGCCCCGGTCGCGTCACGGAACCATTCGGCCATCGTCAGGGCCGAGAGAGCGACGCGGAGACGGGCTCCGGGGGGCTCGTTCATCTGGCCGAACACCATGCAGGTCTGCTCGATGACCGAACGACCGGTGTTACCGATCTTCGTTTCCTGCATTTCGAGCCACAGGTCGTTCCCCTCGCGGGTCCGCTCACCGACGCCAGCGAACACCGAGTAACCCCCGTGGGCCGACGCGATACGGGCGATGAGCTCCTGCAGAATGACGGTCTTGCCGAGACCGGCTCCCCCGAACAGTCCGGCCTTACCACCGCGAACGAACGGCGTCAGGAGGTCGACGACCTTGATCCCGGTTTCGAAGACTTCCGTCTTCGACGAGAGGTCTTCGTTCTTCGGCGGAGCGCGGTGGATCGGCCAGTGCTCGCTGGCACCGACGTCGCCCCGGCCGTCGATGACGTCGCCGGTGACGTTGAAGACGCGGCCGAGGGTCTCCTTGCCGACCGGAACCGCGAGGGCGGCACCGGTGTCGGTGACTTCCATCCCGCGGACCATGCCGTCGGTCGTCCCGAGGGCGATGCAGCGGACACGTCCGCCGCCAAGGTGCTGCTGGACTTCGCCGGTCACCTTGACCGTAACGCCCTTGGCTTCGGCGTTGATCTTGACGCAGTTGTAGATGTCCGGAAGACGGTCCGGCGCAAACTCGACGTCGAACGTAGATCCGATGATCTGCGTCACGCGACCGGTATTTGAAGCAGTGACCATGTGGCGATTCCTGTGTGAGACGGGAGGAGAGTCCTCGACCCGTTATTCCAAAGCGGCAGCGCCGCCGATGATTTCGCTGAGTTCCGACGTGATCTGGCTCTGACGAGCCCGGTTGTACTTCATCGAGAGAGACTTGATCATGTCCCGGGCGTTCTCGGTCGCCGCCTTCATGGCGACCCGGCGGGCGATCTGCTCGCCGACCGCCGAGTCGAGGAAGCACTTGAAGAACCGGGCCTTGAAGGCTTCCGGAACGATCTGCTCCAGGATCTCGCGCGGGCTCGGAAGGAACTCGTAATCGATGTTCGTCGTGCTCGTTCCCGTTCCTTCGGCGAGGTCGCCGATCGGCAGCAGCGTCTGGACCGATGCCTGCTGGCGGGCGGCCGACAGGAACCGCTGGTACACGACGTCGACCCGGTCGATCTTTCCGCTGATGAAGTCGTTGATGTACCGCGTCGCGATCGGGTTGACTTCGTCGAAACGCGGCTTGTCTTCAAACTCGGTGTAGCTGTGCTCGACCGGCAGCTTCTCGAACTTCGCGAAGGCCAGGCCGCGACGGCCCGAGATCTCGATCTGAACGTTCTTCCCCTGGGCCCTCAGTTCCCGCAGGCGGGCGACCGCGAGCCGGAGGAGGCCCGAGTTGTAGCCGCCGCACAGGCCGCGGTTGGACGTGAGGATCAGG
Organism: Planctomycetota bacterium; assembly: GCA_023429275.1. Taxonomy (GTDB): domain Bacteria; phylum Planctomycetota; class Planctomycetia; order Planctomycetales; family Planctomycetaceae; genus Planctomyces_A. The sequence goes on along the minus strand of JAEYWB010000414.1, from coordinate 4,186 downwards.
AGAACGACGTTCTTCTCTTCGGCAGGCTTCTTGAGCAGCGGGTGCTCGAAGCTCAGCTTCGCCTGGGCGAGGTCGGCAACGATCTCGTTCAGCTTCTTCGTGTACGACGCCGCAGCTGCGGCCCGGTCCATCGCCTTCTTGAACCGCGCGGTGGCGATGAGTTCCATCGTCCGCGTGATCTTGGCAATGTTCCGAACCGCCTTGCGGCGCTTCACGAGTTGTCGGACGTTGGCCATGGGAGATCGTCTGTTTTGAGTCGAGGCAGGCTAGAGGTTAGAGGTTAGAGGTTAGAGATCCGCACTGGAGCGTCTTCTCTCTAACCTCTCGTCTCTCACCTCTCACCTCAATGGTGCGCGGCGGCAGCCTTCTTCGGCTCGGCCTTCGGAGCCGGGGCCGGGGCAGCGGCGGGGGCCGCGGCCGGGGCGGTTTCGTACTTGAACCGCGTCCGGAAGGCTTCCAGGGCCGACTTGAGGAGGTTCTCGGTGTCGCTGGTGAGATCCTTCGAGCTCAGGATCGCGTCGCGGACTTCCGACTTCTCTTCGCGGACGAACTGCAGCAGCTGCTTCTCGGCCTCGGCGACGCGGGCGACCGGGACATGGTCCAGGTAACCCTTGGTGCCGGCGTAAATCGAAATCACCTGGTCGGCAAAGTTCAGCGGTTCGTACTGCGGCTGCTTGAGGAGCTCGATCATCCTCTTACCGCGGTCGAGCTGCGTCTGCGTCGCCTTGTCGAGCTCGGTCCCGAGCTGGGCGAACGCTTCCAGTTCGCGGAAGGCCGCGAGGTCGAGCCGCAGCGAGCCGGCGACCTTCTTCATCGCCTTCGTCTGGGCGTTACCACCGACGCGGGAGACCGAAATACCGACGTTGATCGCGGGACGGACCCCGGCGAAGAACAGCGACGGCTCAAGGTAGATCTGACCGTCGGTGATCGAAATCACGTTCGTCGGGATGTACGCGGAGACTTCCCCTTCGAGCGTCTCGATGATCGGCAGAGCGGTCATCGATCCGCCGCCGAGTTCGTCGGAGAGCTTCGCAGCCCGCTCGAGAAGACGGCTGTGGCAGTAGAAAATGTCCCCGGGGTACGCCTCGCGTCCGGGAGGACGCCGCATGAGCAGCGACATCTGGCGGTAGGCCTGAGCCTGCTTCGTCAGGTCGTCGTACACGCAGAGGGTGTGCTTCCCCTGGTACATGAAGTGTTCGGCAATCGCCGCCCCGGCGTACGGAGCGAAGTACTGCAGCGGAGCCGGATCCGAGGCGGAGGCGGAGACGACGATGGTGTAGTCCATCGCCCCCTTCTCACGGAGAGCTTCGACGATCTGGGCGACCGACGACGCCCGCTGTCCGCAGGCGACGTAGATGCAGATGACGTCGCCGCCCTTCTGGTTGATGATCGTGTCGATCGCGACGGCCGACTTGCCGGTCTTGCGGTCGCCGATGATCAGCTCGCGCTGTCCGCGACCGATCGGGGTCATGGAGTCGACCGCCTTGATCCCGGTCTGAAGCGGCTGCTTGACCGGCTGACGCTGAGCCACACCGGGCGCGGCGAATTCGATCGGCCGCATCTTGTCGGTGATGACCGGGCCCTTGCCGTCCAGCGGGTTGCCGAGCGGGTCGATGACGCGGCCGATCATCGATTCCCCGACGGGAACCGAGAGGAGCGCGCCGGTCGTCTTGACTTCGTCCCCTTCCTGGATGGAGAGGTAGTCCCCGAGGATGACGATCCCCACGGAGTTCTCTTCCAGGTTGAAGCACATCCCGCGCGTGCCACTCTTGAACTCGACCATCTCCCCCGCCATGGCGGAAGAGAGGCCGACGGCACGGGCGATCCCGTCTCCGACCTCGATGACCTTGCCGACCTCGGCCGTCTGGAGCTGGCCTTGGAAGTTGGCAATCTCACCCGTCAGAACTGAAGCGATTTCGTCCGCTTTGAATTTCATTGAGGTACCTCTCGCGAAGCCGCTGCTTGAGTGTCCGCAGGCGTGCCCGCAGTGAACCGTCGTAAACTGTGTCACCCACCTGAATCACGAGCCCCCCCAGGAGGGACTGATCGACCCGTGATTCGAGGATCGGCTGGAAGCCAAACGTGCTCCGCAGCCGCTCGGTCACCGCGCCGAGCTGTTCGTCGCTGAGGGCGACGGCGCTCTTCACGAGGACCCGCTTCTGATTTGTCCGTACTTCGTGCTCCGCCCGCGCCTCCTGGGCGATGAGCGGAAGAAGATCGAGCCGGTCATGCCGCGAGAGGACGTGCAGGAAGTTCGTGAAGAACTCCGCCGCCCGCGGCCGCACGACCCGGTCGATCAGTCCCGCCTTCTGTTCCTGGCTCGTCAGGCTCGACGTGAGCAGGTTCGCGAACTCCCGGGAGGAGCCGAGGACATCACTCACGAACGACTCGATGTCTTCCAGCGGATTCTCGACGCCGACCTGACGGGCGGCATCGAGGTAGGAAACCGCATAGACCTTCGCCACAGCCTGCGCACTGGGATCGGCGAGGACGTGGCTGGGGCCGACCTGAGCTTGTTCGATGTGAGTCATGGTCTTGGGCTGGATCCCGCAAGGGGTTAGAGGTGAGTGGTTAGAGGTTAGGGATCAACCGTTGGCTGCTTTTCTCTAACCTCTCGTCTCTGGCCTCTCACCTCTCTCAGGCCTTGGAAGTCACCTGATTCAAAGCGTCCCGGATCAGGCGATCCTGGTCGCCGCCGCTCAGGCCGCCGCCGAGCACGTGCTCGGTCGCGGCGCTCACCTGGCTGGCCATTGTGTCGAAGATCTCGCTCAGGGCCTGATCCTTGGCGCGGGAGATCTCGGCGATGGCGCGATTTTTCATCGCTTCCGCTTCGACTTCCGCCTGCTTCAGGATGTCCGCCTTCGTCCGCTCCGCATCGCGGCGACCTTCGGCAACGATCTCCTTGACCTGTTCCTCGACCGCCTCGAGGCGCCCCTTGTGCTCCTTCATGAACGCTTCGGCCTGAACCCGCTGGTTCTCGGCGTCGGCGATCGCCTGCTTGATTCCCGCTTCGCGGGCATCGAGAGCCCCGGCAATCTTCGGCCAGGCAATCGCCTGGAGAGTGAAGAACAGGATCAGGAAGACGATCAGCGTGTAGATCGCCAGGTCCGGAACAAACTGCGACGGATCCTTGACCGCCGGGTGAACATCCTCGCCGATATGGGCGTGATGTCCCCCGTGGCTGTCGGCCGCGTGTGCTCCGGCCGGAGCGTGGTCTTCCGCCGCAAAGGCAGATGGACCGGCGAGGCCGGATAGCAGCAGGGCGACAACAAACGTCAGAACAGAACCGGTCAGGCGTTGCACGTTTCCACCTCTCGACGAGCCTTCAGGCGTCTTCGATCACTCTTGCGACACAGGCAGGGTTGCCCGGAGTCTCGCAGGCTGCTTGCTCGTTCAGGATGACTCGCTCAGGATTACTGAGCGGCCCAGGGATTCTGCTGCATACAGACGAAGATCGCGAAGAAGGTGAAACCTTCGATCAGGGCTGCCGCGATGATCATCGCGACCTGGATCTGGCCGGCAACTTCCGGCTGACGGGCCATGCTCTCGAGAGCGGCGGCAGCCAGCTTGCTGATGCCGTAAGCGGCCCCCATCGTGACGAGGGCGGCGCCGATCGCACCGGAGAACTCGATGAACGGCCGCGGCGAGGCCGGAGCCTGAGCCATGGCAGGGGCGGCGGAAACGAACACAACGGCAACCAGAACGGCCAACATGCGGACGAACTTGCTCACGACACGACTCTCCCAGTTAGGCGAGAGGGCAAAGGACCCCCTCCGACCAGTGACTCATTCTCCGGGACACCTCGTCGCCGGAGCGGACAATTTCAACACTCTCTCCGCCGCGGATCCGGCTCCAGGCCGTTCCGATTGCGGTTGAACCGTATGACTAGTGGTGGTGCGTCGCCGCTGAGATGAACAGGGCAGACAGGAACGTGAACACGTAGGCCTGAAGGAACGCGACACCGATCTCGAGGACACTCAGGATCGATGCCCCAAGAACGCTCAACACGGACGCGGTCATAAAGGTCGCCGTGCTGGCCTGGGCGGCCGTCACGATGATTCCGAGGATGGCGAGGAGAACGAGGTGGCCGGCAACCATGTTGGCGAGCAGACGCACGCCAAGGATCGCGTGCTTGATGATCGTCCCCATCAGCTCGATCAGGAAGATCCCGAACGTCAGGGGAAAG
>JAEYWB010000376.1 GCA_023429275.1 Planctomycetota bacterium | reverse complement strand
GACGGATTCGTTGCGGTGGATGCGGCGGATGGCTTCGCCGACCATCGGAGCGATGGAGACGCGGCGGAGCTTGTTGATCTTTCCGGCGACGGGGCAGGGGAGCGAATCGGTGACGACGATTTCGTCGACAGGAGCCTCGTTGAGGCGAGCGACAGCGGGACCGACGAAGACGCCGTGCGTGGCTCCGACGAAGACCTTGCGGGCGCCGAGGCGGCGGGCCATCGATGCGGCGCCGACGATCGAGCCGGCGGTCGAGATCATGTCGTCGAAGATCAGGGCGACTTTGCCTTCGATCGGGCCGCCGATGACGTTCGCCTGGCGAACATCCGTGGCGCTCGAGCGCCGCTTGTCGACGATGGCGAGGTCGCCGCCAAGGTTCTCGACGTGCTGCATGGCCCGCTTGATGCTTCCTTCGTCAGGGCTGACGATCACCATCTCCTCGACCGGGATGTTCATCGACTTGAAGTAGTCGTCGAGGATCGGCGCGGCGTAGAGGTGGTCGACGGGGAGGTCGAAGAATCCCTGGATCTGGGCGGCATGCAGGTCGACGGTCAGAACGCGGTCGACGCCCGCGGTGTCGAGGAGGTTGGCGACGAGCTTCGCCGTGATCGGGACGCGTCCCTTGTCTTTGCGGTCCTGGCGGGCGTAGCCGAAGTACGGGATGACGGCGGTGATCCGCTCGGCACTTGCACGCATGCAGGTGTCGACGAGGATCAGCAGCTCCATCAGGTTCTGGTTGGCGGAGGGGCCGGTGGGCTGAATGAGGAAGACGTCCCGCCCGCGGACGTTGTGATTCAGCTTGACCTGAGTTTCGCCGTCGGGAAAGTCGGCGATATCGACGGTTGCGAGGCTGACCCCGAGGTACTCGGCGATGTCGGCCGACAGCTTCTCGTGGGCGCGCCCCGAGATCAGGGTCAGGTGGTCGTACATGCAGGTAGTTCGCGGACGTGGTGCGATGAAATCGCGAATCGGGGCGGGGCGTGGGGCAAAGGGCGAGGATAGCGGACCGGTGCGTTCGAGAAAAACCCGTGAAGGAAAGTTTCGCCCGGGGACGAGCGGCGCCGGAACGGGAGGAAGTCCGCCGTCAGTCACCGGGGCCTTGAGGAATGACGCACAATGCGGCGATTGCGGGTCCGTCGACCCCTCGGGGATGAGGGGGGCGGTTCGTGAATCACGAGGTTTGAATGAGTTGGTGGTGAACCGCCGACGCATCCGTGAAGATGCTCCGGCGGAAACGGCCGTCCCGCCGAGACTCGTTCCCGAGGAACGACCTCGCTGTCCCTTTGTCCCTGTTCGTTCCCCCGTGCATCACTTCTGCCTGACCGCCTTCAATGCCTACCCGGTCATCGATCCCGCTGCCGGCGGCGCGATCGGCGGGGTGGAGACTCGGGCGTGGATGTTCGCGCGGGCGCTCGCGAGACTTCCCCGGACGCGGGTCTCGTTCGTGGTGCGGCATTCGAGCCGGCCCGCGGCCCGGGCGATCGAAGGGGTAGAGCTCGTTCCGGTCGTGGACCCGCTCTTCCGGATGCGGGAGGCGGTGAGCACGATGGTGGCCCGCTCGGGCCGATTTCCGTGGATCCGGTTCAACGGATTTTCGCCGTCGCTGTTGTGGCAGCTGCCGATCGTCGCGGCCGACTTCCTGAGGCGACGGCTGACGCAGGGGGCGGTCGACTACCGAAAGCCCATGGAGCCGATCGTCTCGGTCGATGCCGACGCGTTCCTGACGTTCGGGGTCGTCAACATGACTTCGGCGGCGGTGATCGCCTCCGCGAAGGCGCGCGGCCGCCCGGCGGTGCTGTTTCTGGGGTCGGACAGCGATCTCGACGAGCGTTTTCGTCCCGACTCCGACTACGTCTCGCCGTACGGAGACCCGGCCCCGCTGTGCGCGTGGATCATCGATCAGGCGGACATGATCCTGGCTCAGACTCCCGATCAGCAGAAGACCCTCAAGGAACGTTTCGGCCGCGATTCCCTCGTGATCGCCAACCCGATCGATCACGAGGAGTGGGACCGGCTCGCGGCCGACCCGCTTCCGGATGCCGGGACGGGGGGGCTCTCCCGCTATGTCCTGTGGATCGGCCGGGCGGAAGGGGTTCACAAACGCCCGCAGCTCATGGTCGAGCTGGCGAGGCGGTGTCCCGAGGTCAGTTTCCTGATGGTCCTCAACCCCCGCGAGCCGGTCCTCGAGGCCCGGGTCCGCAGCGAGGCGCCGGCAAACCTTCGGATCGTTTCGCAGGTCCCCTTTCCAAGGATGCCGGCGCTGTTCCGCAAGGCCGCCGCCCTGGTCAGCACTTCGGCGCTCGAGGGGTTTCCGAACGTGTTTCTTCAGGCGGCTCTCTCGCGGGTGCCGATCGCCTCGCTCGTCGTGGCCCCCGGCTTCCTCGAAGAGTCGGGCGCCGGGAGAGCATTCGAGGAGGACATGGAGGGACTGGCGGCGTTCGTCCGAATGCTTTGGGCCGAGGCGCCGGATGCGGATGCGGAGGCGCGGGAGCGGGCGCGGCGGTTCGTCATCGAGAGGAACGGCGCCGAGGCACAGGTCGGGCTTCTCCGCGACGCCCTTGTCGAGGCGATCGCCGTACAGGAATCGCGAGTGAGAGCGAACGCTCCGTGAGTCCGCTCCTGCGGTGGCAGATCGCCCTGCCGGGGCAGGTCTCTTGAGAGTGCCCTTCGAACGTTGGATCGGCGGCTTGAGTCCTTTCGACCTGGAAGTGTACGGTGGCTTGGAACAGGCCATCGCTCCCGCGAGCCCTTCACGCCACGATCCCCTCTCCCATCCTCTCGAACATCGCCTCTGTCCGATGGACCTTTCGGAGTATCTCGACTGGCTCGATGAGCGGCAGGGGCTTCGCTGGCCGCAGCCGCTTCCTCCCTCGCCGCTCAAGGCGACGCCATTCCTGAAGCCTCTGCCGGAGGTCCGAGGGGTGCTGTGGAGCGTCTATGGGACGCTTCTCACCATCGATACGGGAAAGCTGCAGCACCGGCATCCACAGGAACTCCGGATGCAGATCGCCCTGCAGAAGACGATCGAGGAGTTCAAGATGTGGCACAGCATGTCCCGCAAGCCGGGGCAGCCGTGGGAGTACCTGCTGCAGCAGTATGTCGATGTTCTCGATCAGCAGCGGATGGCGAGCCGCAAGCGAGGAGACGTCCCCGAGATCGACTCGGCGGCGGTCTGGGCGAAATTGATCGAGCGGCTGCAGAAGAATGAATTTCAGTACGACGTGCAGCACTACGGCGACCGCGAGAGCCTCAGCGAGAAGGTCGCCTATTTCTTCCACGCGAACCTTCAGGGAGTCCGGGCGGCGGAAGGCGCGGCGGCGACACTGAGGCAGCTGACGGCCAGCGGCGTCCGGCAGGGGCTGCTCGACGACGGGCAGGTCTTTACCGTTCCGCAGCTGCTGCGGGCCCTCCGCGCCCAGGAGCCCGTTCCGATGCTTTCGGACGTTCTCCGTCCCGACTGGATCTGCCTCTCGCATCAGCACGGTGTCCGCAAACCGTCGCAGACTCTCTTCGAAGCCGCTGTCGAGATGACGCGACGGACCGGGCTCGCGCCGGGGGAGGTCCTTTACGTCACCGGGCGGCTGAACGACGATCTCGCGGCGGCGAAGCCGATGGGTTTTCGCACGGCGCTCCTTGTCGGCGACAAGCAGTGCGGTCAGGTCGCACTGGCGGATGTGCGGCACCCGGACCGGAAGCCCGACCGGCTGATCACGAGCGTCGAGCAGGTTCGAGAGATTGTGGCGAGGTAGTCGGCGAACCAGGCGGAACGCGCTGGCGTCCGGGGCGAGCCTGGGGGACCGTCCGGAGGCGGATCACCGCAGCTCGCGAGCCGGGCACTGACTGGTCATCGGCTCCCACGCCCGCGTGAGATCCCGTTCACGCTCGGAACCGGACGCTGGCCCGTTCCGGCTGATCGTGGGGAGCCGACTGGCAGGCCAGAGGGTATCAGCCTCCGCCGAGCTTCTTGGTCCATTCGCTGTTCGGGTACTCGTCCTTGAGCTTCGCCTGGGCGCGTTCGGCCCGGTCCGCCATGCCGAGCGAGCCCCAGAGGCTGGAGAGATTGAAGAGGGCCTCGGCATGCAGGTCTTTATGGGCCGCGAGGGGCGACAGGAGGTCGACGTGCAGATAGGCGAGTGCCGCCTCCTTGTTCTTATCCCCAAGTGCCTTCAGACAATCCCCCTGCCGGAGATAAGCCTGGGCCTGGAGGCGCGTGTCCGTTGCGGCCGAGCCGTCAATCACCTGAGCGAGAATCTTCGCCGCTTCGGGATACTTCTTGTCGCTCATCAGGCACTCCGCCTGTCCGAGCATCCCTTCGAGCTTCTGCGACGTTTCGGCCGGGGTCCTGGCATCGGCCGAAGCGACCGCGTCGAACGCCTTCTTGGCCCCATCCAAGTCCTTCTTGGCGAGCAGCACGCGACCGGTGCCGATCTGTGCGGCGAGCTTCGTTTCCGGCCAGGGGGCCTTGGCCAGTCCGTCATACGCCTTCTGGGCGGTATCAAAATCCCCCGAGATCAACGCGATCTCGCCGAGGAGCGTCTGGACTTCGTAATGGCGGTAGCTGGTCTTTCGAAGAGTCGCAAAGTTGCTGAGCTTCTTGATGGCGTCCTTGGCGAGCGTCGGATCGGCCTGTGCGCTGCGATAGGCGATCCGGGCGAGATAGAACTCGACGTCGGTCTTGATGTTCGGCTTCAGGTCCCCCTTCAGGAGCTCTTCGAACTGCTCCTTCGAGCGGAGGAACTCGGTCCCCCCCTCACCGCTGCGGGCGAGCTTCATCGCGGCGGGCTCGCCGTCCCACTCGATCCGTGTGATGTCGTTGGCGGGAACCTTCTCTTCCTTGTTCCCGATCTTCTGCGTGACGACGACTTCGCTCGCGGTGATCGTCGTGATCTGTCCCCCGGTCGCCCGCTCCTGGCTCTTCCGGGAGACCGAATCGACGGCCCACGACGAGGCCGGGAGCAGCAGAGCCCCCGCACCGAGGAGGATGGACAGAGAACGGCGAGCCATCGGAAGCATGGTCAAACTCGTGGGCGTGAGGGACATGAACGGATCTCGCAAACAGATCGCCTGATTGTACCGCGAATCAGGGGTCGGAGGCAGGGGACCCGGGACGACTCCGCCGATTGGGGGCGTCGTCTTCACCGGATCCGCGGCTTCCTGCGGCCAGTTGGGCAAGATTACTGAGCTGTTGTTTCTGCTGCTGGCTGGCGAAGAACAGGATTCCGCCGACAGCGGCGAGGCCGACGATGATCATTCCGGCAATGACCGCGACGTTCGCCTTGCTGGAAGGAATCGACCCATCCGCCGCCGCAGGAACGTCCCTGGCCGGGGGCGGGACGGCCCGCTTCTTCTTCGGGTCGACCAGCTTCACGTCGCCGCTTCTGGCCAGGTCAACCGGAACGAGGCCGAGATCGGACTGGATCTCCAGGAACAGTGCGTTGAAACGCTCATGGTCCGGGCGAGAGAGCTTCGTCCCGGCGACCGCCATCACCGCCTTCGCGGCCCGGTTGAGAATCGTCACCCGGTCATCGTCCGTCGCCTGAAGAAGGCCGAGCTGACGGAGCGACTGCGCCTCGCGGTATCGGGTCTCCATCCGCATCCGGTCGAGCCGTTCGCGGGTCGCATCGTCCCCTTCGTTCAGCATCATCCGCTGAACGTCGCGGAAGATCCTGTTGTATCCCCAGAGC
>JAEYWB010000335.1 GCA_023429275.1 Planctomycetota bacterium | reverse complement strand
GGATCGAACAGTTCGAAGGGGCGCGGCGGGCCGGGACAATTCTCAAGGCACTTCCGGACTGGATCACCGCTCCGGTCGAGTCGGATCCGACCCGGACGCTGGCCGATTCGGGACCGCGGGCGAGCTTCGACGAGTGCCAGGCGGAGTTGATGAACATCGCAGCGGCGGAGCTGGCGTCCCGGCTGGCAACGCGTCATCCGCAGGCGGCGGGCTGGCGTCCCGGCCAGGAGAGCATCCGTCGGAGCGGCGCGATCACGAAGCGTGTCCGTGAGACGCAGACGGTCCGGATCGACGTCGCGGACTCTGTCATTCGCGAGCCGCTCTACCGCGAATACTGGATGGTCGCCAGTGACGACCACGTTCTGGACCGTCTGCTCGCAGAATGGCGGCCGGCCGCCACCCAGCACCGGGCTGGGATGCTTGCGAAGGGACTTGGCCTGGTGACGTTGCTCTTCGGCGGGATCGCGTTCGCGATCCGCATGTCGGGCGGCCGGACGCAGCCGATGCCGGCTTGATCGCTGAGATTGATCGAACTCGCCTGAACGAACCCTGTACTATGGGTTGATTCTTGCGTCGCGTCGCGGCAATTGGATCCGTCTTTGCGTGTCAGTCCCAGAGGAACCGATTCCAGTCCCGTCAGGGACGGAAGGAAATAGCCCCGTGCAACGGGGGGCTCGCGGCATTTGTAACGGCAGAGTCCCGTCAGGGACGAAAGAGGAATTGCTGCGAGCCAGGAGAGCGTGAGAGCGAATAGGGGCTGATTCTTTCGTCCCTGGCGGGACTACGCCGGACCGAACTGATGACCAGTCGCCGCGATCGGAGTTCCGCTCGCAAGGCCGTGTTCCGCGATCGCGTCGCAGCGAGACGGACTACAGAGACGAGTCGCTCAAGCAGCGAGTGAACAACTCCGGGACCGAAAAATCCCGAAGGAGCACGTCCGGAGCATGCGGCCGAAGCTCGGTCGCGGTGAACATTCCTGTCGCCACCGCCACGGTCCGGGCCCCGATCGCCTTGCCGCAACGGATGTCGGAAGGTGTATCGCCGAGAACCCAGACGTCGCAGGGCTCGACGCGGCGTCCGAGGTGCTGGTGGGTCGCCTCGTAGGCCAGCCGGGCGACGTCGTCCCGGTCAAAGTGGTGATCGCCGAACCCGCCGAAGCGGAAGTAACGGTCGATCTCGAAGTGGCGCAGCTTGATCCACGCCCCCTCTTCAAAGTTCCCCGTCAGCAGTCCCAACGTGACGTCGGGCCGGGCCGCGAGCTGTTCGAGAAGATTCGGGATTCCGGGCAGCAGGTAGCCCTTCAGCTCCTCCATCGCCAGCGGCAGCAGTTCGAAATAGGTGGCGACGAACTGGGCCCAGCGGACGTCGTCGGTCGTGACGCCGAAATATTGAAACAGGTCGGTCGTGATCGCGCGGTCGGTCCGTCCCGCCGCGGGGATGTCGCAGTCGAGATCGGTCAGCCCGAATGCCTCGCTGATGGCCCGGTTCATCGCCAGTTGACCCGCCCCTCCCGAGAGCAGCAGCGTGCCGTCGATGTCGAACAGAATGACGTGTTTCATGGGAGGCGGATTGTAACGACCCGGTCCGGAGCATGAACCTTCTGCAGGTTGCAGCTGCTCATTGGCGGTCGGACATCGCTGAGCGGCCAGTTGACAGCTTCATGATGACAGCTCAGGGCGTGGAACGTCAGGGGGACCATCCCTGAGCGGATGCCCCCCCTTTTGAAGGTCACCTCCCGCCCCGTTTGACAGGCCCGTGCGACTCGGGAAGATGTCGGAATTATTCCGCTCGAGATTCCATGACCAGCACGCCTCGCGCTCCGGCCGACCAGCACGTTCGCACCCGCCGCGACCACGCCACCGAACTCGCCGAAGACTACGTCGAGGCGATCGACGAGATTACGCAGTCCGCGGGGAAGTGCCGGGTCACGGACCTCGCCAAGCGGTTCGGGGTCAGCCACGTCACCGTCAACCGGACGGTGGGCCGCCTGCAACGGGACGGTTATGCGACGACGGAACCGTACGGTCCGATCTCGCTCACGCCGACCGGCCGAAAACTGGCGAGAACCGCCCGGGCCCGCCACGAGATCGTCTTCCGCTTTCTGTGCTCCCTGGGGGTGAATCCTGCCACCGCGGCAATCGATGCCGAAGGGATCGAGCACCACGTCAGCGCCGAGACGCTGAAAGTCATGGAGCAGTTCGCGGCAAAGATCGGGACCGAAGGAGCGTAGCCCCCCAGTGGACGCGAGACGCGAGCCCTCAGTCTGCAGCGGTCTCGACATCACTGAGCGACTTGAGTCGCCTGAGCTGCGGGGCTCGCCAGGCGATCAGACCGGTGACGAGGATCGCTCCGAGTCCTCCCCCGACGACCGACGCCACCCGGCCGAAGTAGTGGGCGGTCAGTCCCGATTCGAACCCGCCGAGGTCGTTGCTCGCCCCGATGAAGACCTGGTTCACAGCTGCGACACGCCCGCGTTTGCTGTCGGGGGTCAGGGTCTGCACGAGGGTGTGGCGGATGACGACGCTGACGTTGTCGCAGGCGCCGATGATAAATAGCATCAGGGCGCTCAGGACAAACGACCTCGACAGCCCGAACACGATCGTCGCCAGTCCGAATCCGACGACCGCCACCAGCATCGCCCGGCCCGCATGATGATAGATGGTCCGGTGGGCCTGAAGCAGGGCCATCGCTCCCGCACCGACCGAGGGCGCCGCTCGCAGGATCCCGAAACCGACCGGCGAGACATGAAGCTGGTTTTCGGCAAAGGCGGGCAGAAGGTAAGTCGCTCCGCCGAGGAGAACCGCCAGCAGGTCGAGCGACATGGACGCCCAGAGGAGCTGGTGCCGGAAGACGAATCGGAGTCCGGCGAGAAGGGTCTCGACGCTGATCGGTTCTCGTTTCGAAGCGATCGGATGGTCGGGGAGAAAGAGGGTCAGAATGAGGCAGATCAGCAGGGAGGCTCCGGCGCCGAAGTAGGCGGCCTTGACTCCCAGTCCGGCGATGACGAACCCGGCCAGGGCCGGCCCGATCCAGGAGGCAGTCTCAAACAGGCTGCTGTTCCAGGTGATGAGGTTCGCGTAGGCCTCGCGCGGAACCAGGTTGATCAGGAGCGCCGACCGGGTCGGCCGGGCAAACGTGAGGACGAATGCGTTCATCCCGGCCAGCGTGAAGAGGACATTCGGCGACTGCCACTTCGTTCCCAGAAGAGTCGTCAGCGCGGTCATCCACGGCACGGCGACGAGCAGGACCTGCGTCAGTAGCAGCGTCCGTTTCCGCGGAAAGGTGTCGGCAACGTGGCCGGCCGGTATCGCCAGGAGGAAAATCGGGAGGGCGTTGATCAGTCCGAGGATACCGATCACCATCTCGGAGTCGGTCCGCGTGAACAGATCCCACTGGACGGTCGTCGCGAACATCTGGCTGCCAATGACCGCAAGCACATAGCTCGCCGCATAGATGCGATACGGCACGAACCGAAAGGCCAGATAGGGATCCCGCGGCGCAGAAGAGGGCATGCCGGAGTTTCGTCACGCCGTGGCAAGGTGTCGAGGCCGCCTCCTCGAAAGCGATGCGCACGGCCCGAGGAGCCACGCACACGGGGAGCAGAACGACAAGCCACCTCACTCCGCGCGGAGTCGGTCTGTCGTCGCCACACGCGCAGAAACCGCCGGACAATGGGCGATCGTCCCTCACTTCCGGCGTCTGCCTGAGCAGGACCGCTCTGCCCGGTCCCGAACTTCCGCGTGTTCTGCCGATTGCCGGGCGCGGCGAGGGGACTCCACGCGACTCGATCGAAGCAACTCGGATAGGCTCCCGGCCCCTTCACCTCCCCTCGAGGGATAGCGAGCCATGCCGCGACTTCACGTCCTCTTCATTCACCTGCTCGCCTGCACACTTGCCGTCGGCTGTTCGTCCCTGAAACGCTCGTCCGCGCCCCCTTCGCCCATGACTGCCCAGGGGATGCCGCCCCAGGGACCACAAGGGATGCAGCAACCGGGCATGGGCGATCCATTGGCCATGCAGCGACCACCCGCCGCGGCGATGGGAAGGACGGTCACCTCCCTTCGCGACGTAAGGCCAGGGGATCGGATCGCCGTCCTGCAGTACGTCGACAAGACCGAAACGTGGATCACGGGGCAGGTCGAGGAACTGACGGCGGAGCGACTGACGCTCGTTCAGTGTGCCGTTGAGGAGCGGAACTACGACAAGAAGGGGGCCGGGCCAAAGCAGAGTCTCGCCTCCCGCTATGCACTTCCGCCGGATGAGGTCCGGGCGATTCGCGTTCACTGAGTCCCGTTGATGAACCTTGAGCCTGACCTGCAGCGGCGTCACGAATCCCGAGGCTGGGCCGCTTCGACCCGCTTCAGTCCGTCCGTCGAGATCTCCTCCTCAAGAGGGACCCAGCTTCGGCAGCCGGCGTAGGCAGGGCGATCGTCGATCCAGTGGATCGCCTCCGCGACAAAGACCTCGAGCGAGACAACGAACAGCCCGGGCGAGCGATATCGATAGCGGTCCCGGACTGTCTCCTCGGAGAGAATCTGCTCCGGGACGCGCCTGAGGACCTCGGCTTCGTCCCGGCAGAACTCGACCCCCGTGACGACGGCATAGACGTCGAGAGGGACGCGGCCGGCGGGCGGGACGGGGACCGACGGGAGTTGATCGGCAACCTCGATCCGGATCTGGTCGCTCGTCTGGTGAAACTGCGTCGGAAACATCCAGAACTCGTTGTGCTCGATCTGAAAGCCGTTCGGCCCCTCGGAGATCCCCCCCTTTCGCAGGAGGATCCTCTGGGTACCGCGACGGAGGGCCTCCGTGACGATGGCCCACTCCTTCAGAGCAATCCGGTTCGCTGCCAGCGCGGGATTCATCACTCGGTCCTCCTCGAGCTGTCGACGATGACGGGCTTCGACCAGGGTTTCAGAGCTCGGACACGATCACGAAGGAGCATCTTCCACCATCCGCCTCGAGCAGACAACGAGCCGCCTTCAACGCCACAGATCACAGAAGGCGCAAAGGGGACTTCGTGTTCCCGGTAACCTCGGTAGCAGATCTCCGTCGGAACCGGCCACCTGGCGGCTCAGCGGTTCGGGTCATTCGCGACCAGGCTGGAGCACGTCCGCCGGACGGTTTTCCACCATGGCACAATCCTTTGACGCCTCACGCTCTCTGGCGCCAAACTGGCCAGCTCTTCCCATTCCCGCCGAACGTTTGGTACCCCATGGATCTGCTGGACCGCCTGCTTGGGCACGATGCCTGGACGACACGACAGATCCTGGGCCTGTGCGAGTCGCTGACCGACGCCCAGCTCGACCGGGAGTTCGATATCGGCCACCGCTCCGTTCGGGCGACGCTGGCTCATCTCATCTGGAACATGGAGGCGTGGTCAGGAATGATGGCGGCTGGCTTCGATCTGCCGGAGGCGAGAGAGATCGCCAAACGCCGCACCATTCCCGAGATGACCGCCCGGCTCGACCGGGCAGCGGCGATACTGTCACAGGTGGCCCGATCGGTGTCGCAGCGCGGAGGCTGGGACGATGAGTGGGACGACCCGCTTGATGATCCGCCGACCCGGAAGACCTACGGCGGGGCGATCGCTCACATCATCACGCACAGCATGCATCACCGGGCGCAACTCCTTTATCTGCTTCGCCTGCTTGGAGTTCCGAACCTTCCGGAGGGAGACGTCCTGAGCTGGGAGCAGCAGCTTCGGACGAGTCGCGAGAGCTGAGGAATCAATTCCTCCTTTGGCTGAACGGCGTTCGCTCCGAGGGGCCGCATCCCGACCATGGATCCGGAGTGAGGGAGGGAG
>JAEYWB010000290.1 GCA_023429275.1 Planctomycetota bacterium | reverse complement strand
CGTTCATTGACCTGAAGAAGGAACTGGAACAGGTCGATGACGCGGTCGCCTATCTCTGGACGGCGGTCGAAGCGCCGAAGGACCTGAGCGTCGAACTTCGGGGCGGGGCGGACGACAACCTGCAGGTCTGGCTGAACGGGACCCGCGTCATCGACGAGCGGGATCTCCTCAGGACGAACGAACTTGGCCAGCCGCTCGCCGCATCGCCCGCGATCAGCGGCGATTGCCTGATCTTCCGCACGGCGGAGCGGCTGGTCTGCATCAAGGATTCCTCGAAGAAAGGCTACGCACCATGAGCAGCCCTGGTTGCTTCACTCACCGTCGTTCGCTGGTCACGACCTCCTCGGCCGAGACTCGCTGTTCCAGCAAGGCTCTCAAGAACCGCGGTTTTACGCTGATCGAGCTCCTGGTCGTGATCGCCATCATCGGTGTGCTGGTCGCGATCCTGCTGCCGGCGGTCCAGCAGGCTCGCGAGGCGGCGCGACGGTCTCAGTGCTCGAACAATCTCAAGCAGCTCGGCATCGCTCTGCACAACTACGAAAGCACATTCGGGCTGTTCGCCGGCCTGCCGTCGGTCAGTGCGTATGGGTTCTCTGTCCAGGCTCAGATCCTTCCTTACGTCGATCAGGCGAGCCTGCGCAATTTGATCGACTTCAATACTCCCCTCATGACCGGGGCCGGCGGGTCCCAGGTCATGAACCCCGTCCACGCCAACGTGGTCAACAAGGTCATTCCGCTGTTCCTCTGTCCGAGCGACGGGATGCAGCCGCTGTTCACAAACTCCAACACCGGGGTGAGCAGTTTCGCCGGGACAAACTACGTCGTCTGTTCGGGGTCAGGAACCGCGGCGAACTACGACACGCGGGCCCGGACGGACGGGATGTTCTGGTGGGGATCCGGCGTTCGAATCGCGGACATCACCGACGGGTCCTCCAACACCGTCATGCTTTCCGAGGCCCTGCTGGGCAACGGGGTCGATCTCGCCACGCTCGGCCCGATTGACCCACAGCGGCAGATGGCCCGCTACAGCGGAGGTGGGATGGGGGCCGCCGGAGCCGGCTTCACCGGGCCTCCAGGCAACGACCCCAACCTGGCCGCGGCAGCAGCCGGCGCCGCCGCGGTTGATGGTCGCGGACGCAGCTCGTGGATCTGGGGCCGCGCACACATGACGACGTTCAACACCTACGTCACCCCGAACTCGATGACGCCTGACGTTCACCGCAACGGCTTCGGTTGGTTCACCCCCCGCAGCCTGCATGTCGGCGGCGTCCAGGTGACGCTTGCGGACGGCTCGGTCCGATTTGTCAGCGAGAACGTCAGCCTCGACGCCTGGCGGGCCTACGGCACCCGGGCCGGCCGTGAACTCCCGAGCGAAATCTGATTTCCGCCCATTCCATCTCATCGAATGGAAAGTCCGAAGAAAGCCCGTTCCATGAAGACTCTCCTGCCGGCTCGCCGTCGATCGGCCTTTACGTTGATCGAGCTTCTGGTCGTCATCGCGATCATCGCGGTCCTGGTTGCGATCCTGCTCCCGGCGGTTCAGCAGGCTCGTGAGGCGGCCCGCCGCTTTCAGTGCGGGAACAACCTCAAGCAGCTCGGGATCGCGATTCACAACTACGAGAGCACCTATCAGCGATTTCCCGCGTCCCACAACGGCAGTCCCTTTCCTCCGAGCCCGACCACGCACTTTCGCTGGTCGGTGCTGGCAGCGCTGACTCCATTTATGGAGCAGTCGTCGGTCTACAACTCGCTCGACTTCAACGTTCCCCTGTTCGGGACGGCGGCCGTCGGCTTCGGCATCTATCCCCAGAACCGGGCGGCCTGCAAAAAGGTTGTCCCCTCGTTCCTCTGTCCGAGTGATTCGTCACGCGTTGTGACCGCGGATCGCGGCCCGGTGAACTACGCCGCCTGCGGAGGATCGGGAGTCAACGGCGGCGTCCTCTACGACACCGACGGGGTGATGTACTCGAATTCGTGGCTGCCGATCGCATCGATCACGGACGGAACCTCGAACACGGCCTGCATGTCGGAATCGACATTGGGGTCGGGAATCGCCGATTCGACGGGGGCGGTGCCCGCGGATTCCACCGGGTACATCGTTGCCAATACCGCTACCGCGTCGACACCACTGACAACGGCCGATTGCACGCCGGGAGGAACCTGGCGGTACAACCGCGGCTATTGCTGGGCCGACGGGGGAATCATCAACGGCACCTACAACCACGCTTACCCGCCGAACTCGACCCGCCCCGACTGCATGAACCGGACCAGCCCCGGATACCGGGCGGCCCGCAGTCAGCACTCCGGCGGCGTCAACATGCTTCTCTGCGACGGGGCGACGCGTTTCGTCACCGAGAACGTCGACACGACGGTCTGGGCCGCAGTTTCGACCCGTGCCGGCAAAGAACGCCTTGGCGAATTCTAGAGATCGGACTCGCAGATCGGGACTCGAACCACCAACCACCCCGTGCTTCCCTTCCATTGGAATTGATCACCTCATGAACACCATCCTGATCGGCCTTTCGTTGTTTCTCGGAGGAGGAGAACCTCCCGCCCGCTGGCCCGGATTCCTCGGCGTTCAGGCGGGGCCGATCGATCCACAATCCGTCGCGCTGAACTGGTCACCGACGGAGAATATTGCCTGGCAGGCGAAGCTTCCGGGGAAGGGGCAGTCCAGTCCGATCATCTGGAACGACCGAGTCTTCGTCACCTCGATTGAGGGATCGATGAAGGATCACTGTCACGTTGTCGCGCTCTCGCTGAAAGATGGCCAGCAATTGTGGGATCGCAAGATCCGCTCGTCGCAGACGGTTCGCAGCAACTACTTCCAAAGCCGTTCCGCCTCGACCCCTGTCGCCGACGGGGATCGAGTCTACGCGTTCTTCGAAACCGGGAACTGCGTCGCCCTGACTCACGGCGGTGAGCCGGTCTGGGAGCGGGACCTCGTGACGGATTACGGCCCGTTCGAATCCAACATCGGTCTGGCAGCTTCGCCGATCCTGATCGACGGCAGGCTGATCCTGCTGATCGACCATGAAGGGCCGTCTTACCTGCTGGCCCTCGACGTCCAGACCGGGAAGACGATCTGGAAGACCGACCGCGACAGCCGCAAGAGCTATTCCACCCCCGCCATCGTCCCGATCGACGGTGTCAACCAGATCGTCTGCAGCTCCGATGGTTCCGTCGATGGATACGACCCGGCGACGGGAAGGCAGATCTGGACGTACACGGATATCGGTGGAAACTCCTCGTCCACGCCGCTCCCCTTTGGGGACGGGCGGTTCCTGATCGCGGGCTCGCCGGGGATGCACAACGAGCGCGAGTCGATCGCCAGAAAGTCGAATGGCGCCATGAAGGTGACCGGTTCGAACGGGACCTTTGAGCCATCGGTTCAATGGCGAACGGACCAGGCGATGCCCTCCTTCGCCTCGCCAGTCGTCCACCAGGGGATGGCCTACTG
>JAEYWB010000274.1 GCA_023429275.1 Planctomycetota bacterium | reverse complement strand
GTGAGATAGACCCGGATCCGCTCGAGGGGACTCTTGCCGACCAGGGGGGCGCCGATCACGTTGACAATCAGGCTGGTCATCGCCCCGAACAGGCCGAGGAGAAAACCGGAGTTCGCGTAGTAGGCGGTGTAGAAGGAGCCGGACGCCCATTGCGGCCGGGGCTCCGTTTCGAGCCGGGACTCCAGGTCGGCAACCCGCTCTCGAAGTCGGGCGAGTTCTTCGGCCAGTTCGGCGCGGTCAGTCATGGAATCGCTCACGGAACGTAGCGGCAACAGGGGGAGGACCAGCGACTATGAAAGCCCGAGTGATGCGATCACTCCGCATCAGCGGCGGCGGTCGTTTCGCCTTCGGGGACGGACGTCGGAACATAGGGACGGATCGCGCCAGGCGGAGGGCTTTCGCCCGCCCGACGGCGGCCGGAGACCGACTTCACGTAGGCAACGAGGTCCCAGATCGTGTCGGGTTCCATCTGCAGGGAGAGCCCAAAACCCGGCATCGGAGTTCCGTTGATCCCCGAGTAGATCCGCCGATAGACGTCGAGCGGCTCCTGCCCGCCGTGCAGCATTCCGGAGGTCAGGTCCGCGGCCCGGGTCGCGAAGCCCCAGCCGTCCTTTCCGATGTTCTCGGCGGTCTGGCCTCGTCCGTCCTCACCGTGGCACTTCGAGCACCCTTTCGTGAGGAACGCCTGCTTCCCCCGTTCGACATGCTCCTGGGTAAACCGCGGCTGGCTCGTCAGTGGCTGCACGACGGAGGTCTCGGCCTCGCGCCAACGGCTGGTGATCGTCGGAAGCGACTCCTCCAGGACCAGCTCCTTATCGATGGTCTCTTCGTCGTCCGCCATCCTGATCAGCAGCTCCTCGAGTTCTCCGCGGTGAGTCAGCGCGAGGACGTAGTCGACAACCGCCTGGATGTCCTGCTCGGGAAGGAGGGAGAACGCCGGCATCGATGTCCCCCGGATCCCTTGCTTCACCGTTCTGACCAGGTCGGACCGGACCGGCTTCGCGCCGTACGGAGTCGTAATGAACTTGAAGATCCCTTTCCGGTAGTCACGCGGCCGGGGATACATCTCTTTCGCGGCAGGACCGTTTCCGTCCCCCGAAATGCCGTGACACTGTGCGCACTGCTGTCCGTATACGGCCTGGCCGTGGAGCAGGTGCTCGGTGGTGACGTCCGACGCTCCGATCAGCCGGGGAGATTCGAACGTGCCGGCATGCTCGACCGTTTCCGCCACGAGCGCCGTCTGAAGCTCCTTCGCGAGAGACTGAACCCCTTCGGAAGGTGAATAGGCCGGCGTCTCATTCTGCTGACAGCCGCAAAGCAGGCCGAAGAGGCCGAGCACGACTACAGATTTCCCCCTCACACGTCTCCTCCCGCCAGGTTTCGCCCAGATCGGTTCACTGGCGGCGGTCATTGCAAGCCGGATGCCGGGAGGTGCACGTCTCGGGGAGACATCCTGGCTGCGACAGGCGAAGCACAGCCGCAGCAGGCGTTTCTTCTCTGGCGAACAACCAGCAGTATGGTGAGCCGCAAGAACTATCGTTCCCGGTCCAGGGAAACGAAGGACAAGGATTTCATGGGGTCGCAACCGCCCCGGAGCGCGCGACGCCGCGTCACACAGTGAGCCTGCCGGTCACACCATGGCACACTTCACTGCGCGCTGATGAATCAAATCCATCGGAAAGTGTCTGTGATGCGAAAGGTCTGTCGCCGCCAGAACGGATCGCACAAGGTCCGGCCGAATGCGGGCGGCGGTAACGTCTCTCGCTGCTCCGGCACCTGAGATGCTTCTCACCGACCGGGAACGGATCGCGTCGCGCGCCGCATTCTTTCACAATGCCCCAGGACGCCGCATTCAAGCCGGGTGAATTCGGGATGTCAGAGAACACCGCACCAATGAATCTCCTCCTCGTGGAGGATGAAGACGAGTTCCGCCAGCTTGCGGCCCAGTGGCTGACCCGGAAGGGACACACGGTTCATCAGGCGGCGAACGGTCAGGAAGCGCTCCTCGAACTCGAACGGCGGCAGTTCGACGTCGTCGTCTGCGACATGAATATGCCGGGGATTTCGGGGCTCGAAGTTCTCCAGCGGATGCGGGCCGCCGAGTCGGAGGTCGAGGTCATCATTCTCACCGGCCAGGCGACGATCGAGAACGCGGTGGAGGCGATGAAGCTCGGAGCTCGTGACTACCAGACCAAGCCGTTCCCGCTCGCGGAACTGGAACGCCGCTGCCGGCTTGTCTGCGAGCACGGCCGCCTTCAGCGGGAGAACCGCAACCTCAAGACACTCATCCAGCGGGAACAGCGGCCGCCGAAGATTGTCGGCCAGTCCCCCGTCATGCAGAGCGTCTTCCGGCTGATCGAGCGGGTCGGACGCTCCAACAAGGCCGTGCTCATCCAGGGGGAGAGCGGGACCGGCAAGGAACTCGTCGCCAGGGCGCTCCAGGCCGCGAGTCCGCGAGCGGACAAGCCGTTCGTGACGATCAACTGTGCCGCGTTGCCGGAAACGCTTGTCGAGAGCGAGCTGTTCGGCCACGAGAAGGGCTCTTTCACCGGGGCCGCGGCCACGAAGACCGGTCTGTTCGAGGTCGCCGACGGCGGAACGCTGTTCATCGACGAAATCGGAGAGCTGCCACTCGCCCTTCAGCCCAAGTTGCTTCGCGTTCTCGAGGACGGCTCCCTGCGGAGAATCGGGTCCCACCAGGAGCGGAAGGTCGACGTCCGGATCATCGCCGCGACGAATCGGGAGATGGAGCGGGAAGTCCAGGCGGGACGGTTCCGTGAGGACCTCTATTACCGGATCAACGTCTTCTCGCTGGTTCTTCCGCCGCTCCGGGAGCGGAAAGGGGACCTCCCCCTCCTCGTCGAATCGTTCCTCGGAGAGGAGTGGAAGGTCGATCCCGAGGCGATGGCCGCGCTCGAGGCCTACCGCTGGCCCGGGAATATCCGTCAGCTCATGAATGCGCTCGAACGAGCCAAGATCCTCGCGGACTCCAATGTGATCGTGCTTGACGATCTGCCGCGCGAGGTTGTGCAGGCCGCCCTTCATCCCGGACAGAAAGAAAACCTGATCGTCGAGCGTGAGGAGGGCGAAGAATCCGCGGAAGGTTCAAAGCCCGCGGCGCAGTCGGGCGACACGCTTCAGGAGCGGGAACGGCAACACGTTATCGACATTCTTCGCCGCGAGCGGGGAAACAAGGCCCAGGCGGCCCGCGTCCTGGGAATCCATCGCCGCAAGCTCTATCGACTGTTCGAGCGGTTGAACATCGACCCGGAGACGGTCTGAGCGGAACTCTCCTCGTTGCGGAACAACGATTCGCCCCCGGCACTTGGAAGGATCCCGTCGAACGAAAAAGCGGTCGACGGCGCCTGAGGAGGTCGGCCCGCCCCGGCACAGTCTGAGTCAGGCTGTCACACAGTGTGGGATTGTGGCTTGAGGAAGCGAGCCCCGCACATCGCGAGACCGTGCCGAATCGGGCCTGACTCGAGGGAGAAGACGCCATCGCTGGCCGAGAGGGGGGCCCCTTCAATATGCTCCCCGGCACGTCCATTGCAACAGGCGTCTTCGAACGCCTGACGTCGGGAGACGACGCCCCAGGTGGATCTGTCGCGGATCGGACCGCGAATCCTCGCCTGGGCAACGGGCGACTCCCCTCCTTCATCGGATCCATCATGGCCACTCCTCATCGACGCTACGTTCTCGCCTTCCTCTCGGTTTGCGTGGGCGTGGTCACCAGCCTGCTCGCCCTTCAGGCAGGACGTCCCTCCCATGCGGATGATCCCGCACCGCACAAGTCGTCGATCCAGCAGTACATGCATCGGAAGATGGATGCGTCGAGCGAGATCCTCGAAGGGATCGTCATGGAGAACGGTGCGCTGATCCGCAAAGGGGGAAATGCCCTCCTGGAGATGAGCAAGGCGGAGAAGTTCCAGGTCCTCACCGATCGGGAGTATCGTCTCCACAACCGGCAGTTCCGCGAGGCGGTCGAGAGGCTTCTCGTCGCGGCCGAAAAGGATGGCTACGACAAGGCGGCGCTGGCCTGGTTCGACGTGACCATTTCCTGCGTCGACTGTCACGACCACGTTCGAAAAGCGGCGCCCGCCGCTGCACAGAAACCCGCAGACGACAAGCAGCCGGCGGACAAGAAGTGATCGGCCTGCCGGTCTTCGCGGCGGAACCGGCGTAAGATGCTGCGGACACCGGGCGAACGACACTCCCGCCGGTCGATGACATGCCTCGATCCATCGCTGAGGACTCCGCGACTCCGAACGTCGCTGCGGCGCCGCGGGCCTCATCCGGTGAGACGACGCGAACAATCGCCATTGCGGCGATGTCGGTGGGCCTGATCCTCCTCCATCTCCTCTTGCGATGGAGTGGCGTCTCTCTCTCGGCCGGCCCGATCGCGATTCAGGACATTCCGCTGGTGGGAGGCCTCCTTTTCGGCGGCCTCCCCTTGCTCTGGCAGCTGGCGGGGCAGGCACGGCGGGGTGAGTTCGGCGCCGACTTCCTGGCTGGGCTGTCGATCGCGACCGCGGCACTCCAGGGAGAGTACCTCGCCGGGCTCATCATCGTCCTGATGCTGTCCGGCGGACAGACTCTCGAGCTCTTCGCGATGCGGAAGGCCTCCTCGGTTCTGGAGGCGCTGGCAAAGCGGATTCCGGCGATCGCTCATCGTCGTCGGGAGGGGCATCCGGTGGATATCCCGCTGGAAGCGATCGAAGTCGGCGACGAGCTCGTCGTCCTGCCGCACGAAGTCTGCCCCGTGGATGGAACCGTCCTCGCGGGACACGGAAGCATGGACGAGTCCTACCTGACCGGAGAGCCCTACCAGATCGCCAAGGCCCCGGGTGCGGCGGTCCTCTCGGGAGCGGTCAACGGAGCGTCAGCCCTGACGATCCGGGCCGATCGGCTCCCGGTCGACTCCCGATACGCACGAATCATGGGGGTGATGCGCGAGGCCGAGCAGCGTCGCCCCCGGATGCGAAGGATCGCCGATCAGCTCGGCGGCTGGTATACGCCTCTCGCGGTGGCCGTCGCGGGACTGGCATGGCTCGCCAGTGGTGAACCTGGACGGTTCCTGGCGGTGCTGGTCGTCGCCACTCCCTGCCCGCTGCTCATCGCGATCCCGGTCGCCGTTCTGGGGGGAATCTCGCTGGCGGCCCGGCGGGGGATCATTATCCGCGATCCCGCCGTCCTCGAGCGGATCGACGAATGCCGCGTCGCGATCTTCGACAAGACCGGGACATTGACCTACGGCCGGCCGAGCCTGACCGAATCCGTCCCCCTTCCTGGCAGCCCGGTCGACGCGATGGAGGCGTTCCGGCTCGCCGCGGCCCTCGAGCAGTACTCGAAGCATCCCCTGGCAGATGCGGTCCTCCGGGCCGCCCGCGAGCGGACCGTTGCAATCCCTCAAGCAAGCGAGGTCGCGGAACCCCCGGGACGGGGACTCACGGGACGTGTCGAAGACCACTCCATCGAAGTGACCGGTCGTGCGAAGCTGATCCGCCGCGGGACGCTCGCCGCAAGCGACCTCCCCCCCGCGACAACGGGGCTTGAATGCATCATCCTCGTCGATGACCATCCGGCCGCACTCCTGCGGTTCCGGGACGCCCCTCGGCGCGACAGCCGATCCTTCCTGGCACATCTGCCGCGACATCGTTTCGAACGAGTGCTGCTCGTCTCCGGGGACCGGGAAGTGGAAGCGAGGGATCTCGCCGCGGCGGTCGGCATCACAGAGGTTTACGCCGATCAGACGCCAGAACAGAAGCTGGCCCTCGTCCGGCGGGAGACCGCTCAATCGCCGACCCTCTACATGGGAGACGGAATCAACGACGCCCCCGCACTGACTGCGGCGACGGTCGGGATCGCCTTCGGCCAGGGAGATGTCACCGCCGAGGCGGCGGGGGCGGTCGTCCTCGAGAATTCCCTCCAGAAAGTCGATGAGTTTCTTCACATCGGCCGGCGCATGCGACGGATCGCCCTGGAGAGCGCCGTGGGTGGGATGGCGTTGAGCTTTGTGGGAATGCTCTTCGCGGCGGCCGGTTTCCTGCCCCCCGTCGACGGCGCGCTGCTTCAGGAGGGGATCGATGTCCTGGCGGTCATCAACGCTCTGCGGGCCGGTCAGGTCCCGGTCGGCGAGGAGCTCAACGACATCGAGCCGCCGTGCCAGGAAAGCTCACCATCGCTCCGTGCCGCCCAGGAACCGCGCGCTTCGTGACACCAGGGCGCGCCGGAAAGCCCACCATCCGTGTCGCGACCCCGGTCTCGGCGATCGTTTCAGGGGTTTCCGCACTGAGGTACGGCGTTTGCCTTTTTCGTCGGGCAGCACGGTCGGATCAGTCGGCCGGGCGGCTTGCGGGTACTGGAGAGCAGTCTCATGAATATCAAGCGAATCGCTGTTCCCGTCGACTTCAGCGACAACTGCCTCGAAGCCCTGCGCGGGGCGTGCGATATGGCCGCCGCCTATGGCGCGGAGCTTCACCTCATCCATGTCGAGGAACCCTGGATC
>JAEYWB010000193.1 GCA_023429275.1 Planctomycetota bacterium | reverse complement strand
GCCTTCAGGAGCATCTTGTCGATCAGTTGTTCGACGGCCCACAGCTTCATCGGTCCGGCATTGGCATAGTTCCGAATGACCTTCCGCCGATCACCCCGCGCGACCATGGTGAACACGGTCGGCATGTCGGTCACCGGGAGTTCGTAGGCATCCTCGAGACGGGCGTAGCCGATGTCGTGGATGAAGCGGGCCAGTTCCTGAAAGTCATCTTCGCTGACGCGGCCGACGCGCTGTCCCATATGGCGGACATTGGCCTCCCCGAAGAAGCGGAACGTGCCGTCGGAACGAATAACGGCCGAATAGACTTCGCAACGGCCGAAGCAGGGAGTGCGCTCGATGCCGATCTCGGTGATCCCGTGCTCCGTGGAGTTGATCTCTTCCATTGTCCGCGACTGGCTCGTGTCGACCTCACGATCGCCGTGAAGCCGCGAATACAACTTCTGAAGCTCACCTCCGGGGCTTCGCCCAGCCAGACACGCCACAACGCTGATTCCGACCACGACGATGACTCTCACGACAAGCTTGTTCGACACGCTCTTCCTCTTTCGCAAGGCGGGGCTTGTGGCTGACGCCAGCCGGACTGCGGTTGAGAACCATCGCAACTGAAGTGCCGGCTGTCCGAACCGGGAACAGCGGTCTTCTGACGGAACGATCGCCGCGAAGGTGTGCTGATTCCGTCCCCCGGCTGTGCAAGAGTGGCACGCTGAGAACCTTCCTTCGCACAGATTGCAAAAGCCTCGTCCGCACGAAGCTATCGTCCGACGATGCCCGGTCCGCCAATCACTTCCCGCCGACGGCACGCTGGATCGAGTGGTCCAGGAATTGCGTTTCAAAGCTCGCGATCCGACGACGGCGCTGACCGCCCGGAGGCTGCGGGCTCGACCGTACCATTCCGAGAGACTTCGGTCACGGCTGCCATGTTCCCACGCGAATTGTCGAGGAGTCTTTCGATGGCGGCTGACCTGGTGCGCCTTCTTCCGCTCGGCCTGTTTCGTTTCCTCGTTGCAGGCCTCCTGGTCGCGGTGGCCTCTTCGCAGACTCGCGGAGAAGAGCTGATCAACCTCAAGCTCGAGTCCACCCAACGCAAGTACGACACGGTCACGGCTCCCCCCAGCGGAGCCAAGCAGGATTTCTCCATTCCCAAGCCGGGATTCATGACGGTCGTCTACACGCTGGAGCCCTACCCCGCCAAATCAGACAGCGGCGGTTACCGCATCTTCCCGATCAATCCGAAGAACGGCCCCGATTGGGAGGCCCGCCATCACATCGGGGCCATCATCGTCAATGAGCTGACGCCGAAAGAGGCGAAGCCGGGCGACAAGCGGATCCAGAAGCTGGTCTACCGCGTTCAGCCGACGCCGGCCGAGCTGATGATCGCGGCCCGCCTCGGCCCGCCCCTCGTCCACCAGGCCTTCCAGATCGGCAATCGCGGCGAGCAGCTCGGCGCCATTCAGCAGTTGATCGTCAGTTTCACTCCGTTTGAGGAGTACAGCCGGCAGGACACCACTCCTCCCGCGATCGATATCAGCGGAACCTGGACGCATGGTGATCCGTTCGCCGCGACGGCGACCTGGACATTCACGCCCACCGGGCCAGGCGAGTATGAAGCTGTCGAAAAAGGTTTCGACAACGCCCGGGGAACAGCCAAGGTCCGCGGCAAGAAGATTTACATCGACTGGGTTTCAACGACGGCCAAAGGGGAGAAGCAGAAGAAGGGGCTGACCGTCATCGATATCGACCCGAGCAACAAGGCCGGCGGTGGTTACTGGATCGGCGATGGCGGAGAGGGAGGGGTCCGAATCTGGACGTCCACACCGGCGAAGCCCATCGATACCGCATCGACGACGCCCGTGGCCACGACGCCGACACCTGTTCCGCCGACATCGACGACTCCGCCGACGACAACCCCTTCGACCCCGGGAAGCCCGCCACCGACATCGGAGCCCGCCAACGTCAAAGGATTCACGATCCAGGCGGGGCAACGAGAAGGGAAACCGGGGGAGATCGTCACGGTTCCCGTCTATCTGCTGAACCCCGATGGCCTCGCCAACCTCAACGTGACGGTCACGTATTCCCCTGCCGTCGCCGTGGCAGAGGGGAAGATTGCCCGAGGAAACGTGCTCGGCAACGCCCTCTTCGAGACGAATGCCGGCGAGTCTGGGCAGGCCCGCGTCGGTCTCGCCGGGACAAAGCCGGTGAGCGACTCCGGGATCCTCGCGCACATTCCCTTCAGGATCACAGGCCATCCCGGGGATCGGGCCGAACTTCTGGTCGCGGTCTCCACGGCCAATCGCGTCGACGGAACGACTCTGAGCGCCGAGACCATCACGGGTGCCATCCTGGTCCTTGATGAAGCCGGCGGTGTTCCGGGCGACAGCGACGGAGACAAGACGCTGACCGCGGGCGACGCACTGGCCGCGCTGAAGATGTCGGTCAAGCTGCTCCCCGAGAAAAAATCATCCGATGCGGACGGCGACGGGAAAGTCACCTCCAACGATGCCCGGGTCATTCTGCAGAAAGTCGTTGGCAAGTAGTCCGGCAGTCCACGAGAGGCCACAGCATGCTCGCCCGAAGAACTCATCCCCGCCTGATCCTCCTCCTGACCGTGGGATTGTGGGCCGGCGCGCCGCTCGAGGGAGCGCAGTTTCAGGTGGCTGTCGGAAAC
>JAEYWB010000159.1 GCA_023429275.1 Planctomycetota bacterium | reverse complement strand
GCCACGAGGAAGTACCGCCCCTGGGGATCAGCGTGGCAGTTGTCTTCGTTGTTCTCGCGGAAATTGCCCGTGATGCTGACGCCGCCCCATCGTAGTGTCAGTCTGTCCGACATGGACGCGTCCGCCTTCTCTCCGCACCTTGAGGCTCCGGGCCAGAAGCCGCCCGGTCTTCAGGTCTTAGCAGAGTTGTTGTCCCATAGAAAGTCTATCGACTGACGGACCGCGCGGGATGCGGCGGGAGTCCGTTCGGACGAGGCGGTTTTTGAATGCCATCGTCGCCGCTACAGCCGGAATGACAGTGCAAACAGCACAGCCAGAATAACCGCCATCACTCCGAGAATCTTCAAGGTCAGCGATAGTGACCGCCGGACGATCACCGAGGGGATCTCATAACGGCTGGCGGTCCAGGCGAAACTGATCGCCAGGGAGAGCGGGAAGAGATACCAGGTGAAGGACATGGGGCAGGCTGCGTGGGCTGTGGGCTGCAGGCCGTGGGACCTGCATTGGGGCTGAGGGAGGCTTGGAGCAATCTCGTCAGGTGGGCGTCGGCAGCGCCTTGCCCGTGGGAGTGGGTGAAGGGGGTGTGGGATTCTCGCCGGGGGCGGGCTTGTCGGTTTCGTCGCCGTAGCCGTAGGCGGGGCCGTCCACGGCATCCCAGATCGCCAGGACGTTGAGGAGACCGGCAATCCAGGTCAGCACCATTGCCAGTTCGTGGAACTTGCCGAGCTCTCCGTGCAGATCGACCTCTTCGTGCGGGGTCGCGGGGGCTCCGAAGGCGTCGAGAAATGACCGCGGAATGAACGCCCGCATCTCGCCGAGCTTCTCCCCGGACGCCTCGTCGCGGATCGTTCCGGCAACCAGCCGTTTGAGTCCCGGCTGAATCTTCCTCGCCAGGACGACGTTCTCCAGGCCCCACTCGACCTTCCTCGGCTCTTCCCCCTTTGGACGGAAGGTCCCTTCGAACACGCCGGAGATCGACTTGCCGAACTCATCGGTCTTCGGCTTGAGCGACACGCGTCCCTGGGCGATCCCGGAGGCCTTCTGCTGGCCGAAGGTCCCGAGTTCGGCCGGCCCTTCACAGGGGGCGTCGAGCGGGGCGGAGAGCGAGGAGACTTCCCGGTTCCCCGGCTGGCTGGCCCGGGAGGTCTGGTACATCGCGTACAGGCCCGGCAGTCCGACACCCGCCTGCGCGGCGAACTTGAGCGAAAGAGGGATCTTTGACCGGACTTCACCGAGCCGCGGAGCCTGAACGGCCCGCCAGCCCGACATGACGTTGCCGGTCAGATAGGTCCCCCAGATGCAGACGGCGTAGACGACCGACTTGAAAATCCGTCCCTGGTAGAGATGTCCCGCCCCGGGCAGCAGAAACGCCAGGATCCCGGCGAGCACGGGATTCTTCAGATTGATACGCGGGTCCGGCATCGGGTCCCTTTGGAATGCTCGTGGGAATGCCACGGAGCCTGAGTCACCGGGGTTTCCGGGCCAAGGCCGTCGTTGATCAAAATCGAGGCGGCCCCGGAGGACCGGCCAAGCCCGGGATTCTACGGAGAGGGGGAAAGTGTGCCTAGTCGGCTGCTGGGGAGCCGTGGCGGAACGACTCAGCACCAAGCCTCCCAAAGAGTTCGAGCACGGCCGTCCGGTCGACGGTGGAATGCCAAGGGCTCACGCGGCGTCAGATCTTCGCCAGACTTTCCAGTTCAACATCGCTCCTGAATGTCCGGGCGATCTGGTAGTAGGCGATCGGCTCATTTCGAGGCGGCGGGCCGCTTGCGAGTTCCGCAGCCTACAGGCTCCTGCTTCGTTCTGGTAATTTTCCCTGCTTGCCCGATATTCCGTCCCCTCTCTTCTTCTCCATGACGCTGCAGACCGACACCGGGTCCCGAATCCAGAAGCTCTCGGTGAGCGTGGTCAACAAGATCGCGGCCGGAGAGGTGATCGAGCGTCCCGCCAGCGTCGTCAAGGAGCTTCTCGAAAACTCGATCGACGCCCTGGCGACGCGGGTCGAGGTCGACATCGAGCAGGGTGGGGCGGAGCTGATCCGCATCCTCGATAACGGTGAGGGGATCCATCCCGAGGACCTCGAGCTCGCCGTCACCCCGCATGCCACGAGCAAGATTCGCGAGGCGGACGACCTGTTCCATGTGAAGTCGATGGGCTTTCGCGGGGAAGCGCTCGCTTCGATTGCCGAGGTCTCGCAATTCCGGATCAAGACTCGCCGGGCCGAGCACTCGATGGGGCACGAGCTCGATGTCGAGGCGGGGATCATCAAGGAGCCGATCCCGTGCGGCGGTCCCGTCGGGACGACGATCGAGGTCCGGCAGCTCTTCGTCAGCACGCCCGTGCGGCGGAAGTTCCTGAAGTCGCCATCGACGGAATTTGCGCACATCGCCGAGCAGTTCACGCGGCTGGCCCTCGCGAACCCGAATCTCCACATGGTCCTCCGGCACAACGGCCGGAGCGTCTACGACCTCCCCGCGACGCACAGCCTGCTCGAACGGCTCGAACTGTTTTACGGAGGAGAGCTCGCGAAGCACCTCATCCCGATCGAAGGGGAGCGGGACGGCGCGAAGCTGTGGGGATTCGTCGCCCATCCGAGCCAGACGAAGCCGAGCCGCAAGGGGCAGTACCTGTTCCTCAACGGGCGATGGATCCAGGATCGGACGATCCAGCAGGCGCTGACGGAGGCCTATCGCGGACTCGTGATGGTCGGGCGGTATCCGATCGCGTTCCTGTTCCTCGAGATGTCGCCCGACGCGGTCGACGTCAACGTCCATCCGACCAAGTCGGAAGTCCGCTTCGTCGACAGCCAGCCGCTGTTCCGGCTCGTTCTCGGGACGATCCGGACGAAGTTCCTCGCGATGAACCTCGACTCCCAGTTCGACCTCCGCGGCGCGCAGAGCGGGGCGGGGGCCGCAAAGGGGAACGGCGGAGGGGGGGGATTCTCCCTGACCAGCGTCGAGACGTTCGGGGCGTCGCCGGTGGAGGAAGAACGTCGCTCGGCGATGCAGCGGGAGCTCGTCTCCTGGGTCGACTCGCAGCTCCCGGGAGCACCATCCGCCCCGGCGGAAGACCTCACCACCGGTCGAGCCAGCCAGTGGGACGCACGCCCCGCGGGAGAGGACGGCGCGTCGATCACGGACCGATTGGACTCGGCCGCGGTGCCGCGGACCTCATCAGATGATCCGACGCTCGACCGCTCCAGCTCTCATGTCGAGCCGTTCCGGCCCTACCCCGATCTTTCACGTCCGTCGCTCGACGCCGCGGCAGTGTCGTCGGGACGGACAGACTCCACGGTGGACGGCACGCTCTTCCCGCACGAGCCCCGCGCAGGTTTCATCGAGCCCGCCACCACAACCGATGGACAGGTCGATCCTCCGAAGAACGTCGTCTACGCCCCGACGGTGCAGGACGCGAGCGTTCCCGCCTCCGCGGAAGCGGAAGTCCGGGCGATGCAGGTCCACGACTGCTACCTCGTCGTCGAGACGGCGGACGGCCTGCAGCTGATCGACCAGCACGCGCTCCATGAGCGGATCATGTACGAGCGACTCCGCGAGCGGGTGCTGGCGAGGTCGGTCGAGGTCCAGCGGCTTCTCATCCCGATCACGATCGAGCTCTCGGCCCGCGAGACCGCCCTCCTGGTCGATCAGATCGAGCTTCTTTCGGACCTGGGTCTGCATGTCCAGTCCTTCAGCGGAAACACGGTCGCGTTGACCGGCTACCCGATCATGCTCCGCCGCGCCGACCCGGCAGAGCTCCTTCGAAAGATCGTCGAGGAGCTCGAGAACTCCGGCCAGAAGCTGACCCGGCGAGACCTGATCGACTCGCTGCTTCACATGATGGCCTGCAAGGCGGCGATCAAGGCGGGACAGCGGCTGAAGCCCGAGGAGATCGAGTCGCTGCTCGCCCAGCGGCATCTCGTCGACGACCACCACCATTGCCCGCACGGCCGCCCGACCGCCCTGATGCTTTCGCGGGAAGAGCTCGACCGGCAGTTCGGCCGGCTCGGATCGTGATTCGTCACCGGCCCGCGTGCCCTCAATGGTTTTTGCCACAGAGTTCACAGAGTGTGAGGAGATCTCTGTGTCCTCTGCGAACTCTGTGGCTGACGTCCCCTGCCAATGATCGATCGGTCGCCTCGCCCGGTTCCACAACGGTCCTTCCGCTGATTCGTCCTCCCGACTTCGCCATGTCTTCCCAGCCGTCGAAAGATCCGCTCCACGGAATCACGCTCGCGATGATGCTCGAGCAACTCGTTGCGAAGATCGGCTGGGAGGAAATGGGACGGCAGGTTGACGTCCGCTGCTTCACGCAGGATCCGAGCATCCCTTCGAGCCTGAAGTTCCTGCGGAAGACTCCCTGGGCGCGGGCGAAGGTGGAGACGCTGTACCTCAGCCGGATCGTGGGCCGTCGCTGAGTCGCTCGCGTGGCGGAAGAACGGACGAGGAATCAGGGCAGAGCCGGCGAGTCGGGCGCGACCATCGACAGTTGCGGCCCTTCCCGGATTGATTCCCCGGATCTCCCCTGGCGGGGGCAACGAGAGAGCAAACTCACTCCCAGGGCGGTTTGGCTCGTATCGACCTGTCGGCATGAGCGATCGCAATGAGCGACGCCACTGCGGCGATGAGGAACGCTGCCGAGACGGGAGAGATGTCGACGAACCCGAAAGAGATGAGAAGGTTCATGGCAGTTCCGGCCTAAGAACTGAACAGAGGGAGCCCCGCCCGGGCTGCGGGAGGATCCCGGAGCTTGCGGATGAGAACCTCAAGCCGCCGTTCTCTCCGGCGACGGATCGTCGTGAAGAAAGCGGTGTGGCTTCGTCTTCCGATCAGCACCCGGCAGCAGCAGAAGAGTATGCCCAGCACGGCCATCATCCCTGCGCAGGATTGCATCGACTCGGACAGGCTGTTGCTGGCAGTCATCCCGAGAAGCATGCTCGAGAAAATCGCGATCGAGAGTCGCGAAGCCAGGGAATAGCCTTGATTGAACGCGTCACATGGCGTCCGTGGTTGCCGGGACATGGGGCCTCCATGAGGCGTTGCTGAAAACTCAGGTCATGAGGGACTGTCCTCCCGCCCCGCTCCCCGGTCGTCCGGGCGGTAAGCGGTTCTGAGCAGGTCCAGGAGAACAGGAAGCGGAAGCACGCGCGCGTTCCTTCGCGAGCGATGGTGCGATGGATCGGGAGGAAGCCGGGGCCAGACCGGGCTCTTTACGGCATCGGGATCAGGGGGATCGATCGGCATGAAGAGCCCTCGCGATTCAGGCGTCATTCAGAAACCGCGCCTTGTCACCTCTCGTCGGTCTGCATCTCTGGCCAGGGCAGTTCAGGTTCTTGCAGACCACATTCCGCACTTTGCACGGCGTCGACATCACCGAGGGCAGAAGGCCGTTTTTCAAGGAGAGGCGAACCGGATTCAACGATTCTGCGATTTGGATGTTTCCCGTTCGGGACGTTTGTCGGCCGATGTCACGCTCTGTGTTTCGCGAACGCCACACTGTGGCGTCCTGACCACGAACGATCGCCCGGCGGGCTGCTGCGTCGGCTTCCACCCTGGATGATCAACGGACGGCCGGCGGTCACTCTGTCTCGTGGGGATACTCGATCATGGCGAGCTCCCGCGTGTCGTTCTCGATGAGAACCTGGAGGTGGATGTACTCCCTGATGAGCTTTCCTCCGGGCAGCATCCGCCGCATGACGTTCGGAGTGGCGAAGTAGACCGCCTTTCCACCCGTCAGCCTGTGGGGAAGCAGCAGAGGGATCTGTCCGACGGTCGTCTTCTGGCGGATCGCCTCGCCGATCGTCAGCTCGTCCTCGTCGTCGCTCTCCGGTTTGAACCGCTCGAGTCGTTCGCAGATCGAGCGGAGGAAACCCAGGTGCGAGGGGGACGTGTCGTTGCTCATCGTGAAGACAACGAGCGCGGCCGAGAACGTCGCGCCGTCGTTCGGGTCATAGAGGCAGGGATCGGCGAAGAGGATGCGGGCGACGACCGGTCGCCCCCGCGCCATGAGCCGCGCCTGCTGCCGACTGAATTGCCATGCGATGTATGCGAGGAAGGCCGCCACCGCGGCAGGGAGACCGAGACAGACCCATCCCCAGACCGGCATACGTCACCCCACCCACTCGATGTCGACCCCGCCAGAAGGAACCAAGAACTATCCGACGCGACGCCCGGATTCCAGTGGTCCTACCATCCTCCTGAGAGTTGACGGGTCAATGATCCGCCTCCCATCGTGTGGTTGTTCCGGGTCGTCAGGCTTTCGGAGAGTTCTCATGCGTTTCCCATCAGCTCCGCTTCTCCTGATCGTCGTTCTCGGGCTCGACTCTGCGGTGAACGCGCAGGAAGCTCTTCCCTCTCCATTCGACACCGACCACACGCGGCTCATCGACCTCAGCCTTCCGCTCAATGAGAAGACTCCTCTCTGGCCAGGAGAGCGAGCCACCGGATTCCGGTTGGAAACGATCGCCACGCTGGAGAAGGACGGGATGCTCGCACGGAAGTTCTCGATGCCAGAGCACATGGGAACGCACATCGATGCCCCGAACCATTTCGTGGCCGGAAAACCGGGGGTGGAGGCGATTCCCGCCCCGCAGCTTTTCGGGCCAGGAGTCAGGATCGATATGTCGCCCAAGGCAGAGCAGGATGCCGACGCAATGCTGAGTGTCGCAGACCTCGAGCGGTGGGAGCGTCGCCACGGTCAGATTCCGAAGGGGGCGATTGTTCTGCTCCGGACCGGGTGGGGCCGGCATGTGGAGAACACTGCGCGGTATCAGAACCGCGATGCCATGGGCAGACTGCACTTTCCCGGCTACTCCCCCGAAGCCGCGGAATGGCTCGTCCGGGAACGGGACATCCGCGGTCTTGGAATCGACACCCTGAGCGTCGACCGCGGCCTCTCGACGAAGTTCGAGGTGCACCATGTCGTCCTGAAGGCGGGCCGTTACGCACTGGAGAACGTGACTCGCCTCGAGGACCTGCCGCCGAGAGGCTTTGGCGTCATCGTGGCGCCGATCAAGATCGAGACAGGCAGCGGCGGCCCGACGCGGATCTGGGGAACAGTGGCCAGGCCATGACACCTCGGGATTTTCGAACCATGCAATCGGTGTTCGTCTGCGCTAAGTCTCTGAATACGCCGAAGGCGATCAGTCATGTTCAAGAACTCTGAAGGAGTTCCGCCAAAGGTAGGACAGATGCAAGTTGGAGTCGGAGTGGCCGATCCCGTTGAGCGGATTGACGGCCCCCTGTTCGGGGTCTTGATTCTAACCGGTCTGAAACTCTGGGTTTCATCGGGAGGGCTTTCCCGCGGGTTTTGTCGTGGCGCTTCCGGGTGCGTTGATGGTCAGCGCGGCGCTCATCATCCTCTTCCGGGAGTTCGTTGCCCGCGGAAAGGTCACTGACCAGTCCGTCGGCTGACGCAGCCTGAAGCTCACCCTCTGACGACGTCGCCTTCGAGAATCGCCTCCCCATGATGCCCCCATCCCACCCGATCGACGTATTCGATTCCTCGGGCGAACCGTACCGCATCGCCTTCAACACGTTTCTCGCCCATACCGATCAGAAGGCCAACGCCATGGTCTGGCTGGAGCGGGAGATCGAGTCGTTGCCGCGGCGCGACGTCTTCATCGATGCCGGCGCCGGAAACGGAAAGCTGACGAGAGTCCTGCAGGATCGCTTCCCGAGCCGTATCGCGATCGAGCCGAACGACTCGTTGCGGCAGGATCTCGCCGCCGCCTGCCCGGACGCCACGGTGATCGGAGAGACCATTTCCCGCGCAGTTCCGGGGGCCGAGGCCGACTTCATCCTCTGCTCGCACGTCTTCTACTACATCCCGAAGTCGGAGTGGGATGCCACGATCGAGCGGCTTGCGAGCTGGCTCCGGCCCGGAGGGGTGCTCGCCGTGGCGATCCAGGATCACCAGACCGACTGCATGCGGATGCTCCATCATTTCACGGGAGAACAGTTCGACCTCACGACGGTTGCCGAAAGCTTCGCGAAGCGGCAGGCCGGCTTCGATGTCCGGCGCGATCTCGTGAAAGCCCACATCGAAACGACGGACCTGGCCACGGCGTGCGAGATCGCGGTCTTCATGCTGAACCTGATACCGCTCGCTTCTCCTCCCTCGCGGGGAGCAGTCGAAGAGTACGTGGCAGGTCACTTCGCTCGCGAAGCTGGTGGATTCCGCTTTTCCTGCCACCAGGGATTTCTCCGTATCCAGCGTCGGTGATGATCATCTCCCTGGAAGCGCTCATCGCCGTGTCGCAGGATTTTCGCCTTCATCGCACCGGCGACGGGACAACCTGTTCATTCTCCGATCCCCCGGAAAACTGGCGGCGCTTCAATCATGGTGTTCGCTGCTGAGTCAGATTCAACGGCGATGAACGAGGATCGGCCGATGTTGGTGAGATTGGCCACCCCGAATGACGCTTGGCACGGCGAGTGCAAAGACGTGAATTCATGAGAAACCGTCCGTTGGCGGCTTCGCCGGCACGCTGCCGTAATTCTCGCGTGTGCCCCATCTGACAGAGCCTCGAAGGAGAACACCATGTTGCGCTTGTTTGGCGTTGTCGCTGTCTGTTCGTTGATGACCGTGGCGGGCTGCGAGCAGTCCCCGGCCGATAAGAAGGCCGATGCCGTTCGCGATGCCTCGCAGAACCAGGCAGATGCCGTCCGCAATCAGACCCAGGGTCAGGCCGACGCCGTCCGCAATGACTCGGGCAAGACGGTCACCGGCTCCGCGCAGGATCCGGCTGCGGAGAAGAAGGCCGACGCCATCGAAGACGCCGGCGAAAAGAAGGCCGATGCGATCGAGGAATCCGGCGAGAAGAAGGCCGACACGATCGAGAAGACCGAGAAGTAATCTCGTCCGCTCGCTCCCATAGCGAATCCTCTAAACCCGGTGCGACCTGTGGTCGGACTGGGTTTTTTGTTGGATTCCTCTCCTTTGCGCGAGACAGGTCGTTGCACACGGCCGAAGGTCGGCTCGCATCGGTCTCAATGCTCAGCCGCATCGTTGCCATCGGCCCGACGCGCCAGGATCCATCCGACCGGGAGGACGTATCGCGTTCCACCAACAACGCGGGTGACGCTGTGCTTGCAGAGGTCGGGGCGAAAGATCTTGATGCGGCGAGTCGAACAGACCGGCGTGGTGCAGACGAACTCACCCCCCAGGCGAGAGGACTTCAGATGATGTTGAGACGGTCGTGCCGCCCGGACTGGACAGGGTCGGTGTGCGGCGGAATCTCTGCCCCTTCGGGATATCGCAGCAGGTAGATGTCGAACGGGAGCGGCCAGGGAGCGGTGAGGAGCAACATCTTGTCTTAGCCGGTTCCCTGGCGTCCGGATTGCCAGCGGGACGCTTTCGAAAGGTAATCGCGGAGGCATTGTCGCCGAGACAAGGTGCGCGGTCTGACTCCGGAATGAATCTCGCCCCAGGATCACTTCTCCACGGGGGAGGCATTCGCGGGGAGCTTCTGCATCTCAGCGGCAAACTCGTCGAGGTAGTCGAGCGACGCCGTCTTGCCCGAGCGGCGAAGCCAGGTCTCGTACGAGACGCGGACCGGCGGAGCGGGCAGCGGCTTCGTCCAGAGGAGGCCGTCACCGCTCATCATCACTGTCGCTTTCCCTGCGTTTCCGCGGCCTCGGAGCTGGACCTCGGCTTTTCCCTTCTTGCAGGTCACGAAGACGTACTCATCGTCGAGGACACCCGCACCGTCGCGTTTCCAGCCGAGTTCCTCCATCTGCTTCACGAACTGCTCCGCGACCTTCGAAGGGGCTGCCGCGAGTTCAAACTCGATCTGCCTCCCGTCGGCATCGAACCGGATCTTGTCTGCCCCCTTGGGG
>JAEYWB010000147.1 GCA_023429275.1 Planctomycetota bacterium | reverse complement strand
ACCGTAGAATCTCACAGAACACCCGTCGAGAATTCCCTCGCCGGTCACTTTGCCGGGCTGGCTTTCAAAGTGCTTGCGCAGCACGTCGGGGAACTCGATCCCCTGGGCTCGCGCCAGCTCGATCCTTTCCAGTCCGCTCGGCTCACGACCGAACTCGATCTGTGGTAGCGCCACCCGGATCGCGTTGACGACGGACTCTCTCTCTCCGAGAGCCTGTCCGTCCTCTTGCTGGATTGTCAAATCCCAGGGCATCTGGCGTTCCTCCAAAGAGAGTTCTCAACTCGACTCGAGGACAAGCGGCATCCTGGGTAATGGATGCCAGAGTTCAGACACCTGTCCAGAGAGGTCGCCGGGCCCGGGCTGACCTCATTGGCTTCAGGTCGCTGACAGCAATGGCGAATGTCACTACACTTCGCGCCGCCGCTCCTGCTCTCACATGTCTCGCACTGCGACACCTGCATGATCTCAGCCGTCGTCAACCGCATGCGGAAGGAAGACCTCCCGGCCGGGGAAGTCCTCTGCCAGTATTGCTCAGCCAAGTGCTGCCGCTACTTCGCGCTGCCGATCGACAAGCCGGAGACGCGGGACGAGTTCGAGAACATCCGCTGGTTCATGCTCCACGGGCGTGTCGGATTGTTCGTCGACGACAACGTCTGGTACCTGATGGTCTTCGCCGACTGCCGGCACCTGCGGTCCGACAACATGTGCGGGATCTACGAGACCCGGCCGACGATCTGTCGCAGTTACTCGACCGACAACTGCGAGTACGAAGAGGACGGGATCTACGACCAGTACTTCGAGACTCCCGAGCAGATGTGGGAGTTCATGCACGCGATGCTTCCGGCGGAGAAGCCGCGGAAGTTCTCGACCGTTCCCGTCGATCCCGCGGCGATCGAACTCCCGCTGGCCAGCCGGTAGCCGTAACCCGCTCGGGAAAACCGTCTAACCGCGACGCGCAGCGCAGCTGCGGTTCAAGCGTTGCCAGGACCTCCTTGGGCGATCCGCAATGCGGATGCGCACTGCGGCGGAAGGATCCGGCCAGCGACTCGCACGAGCGACTACTGCAGTTCGACGACCTGCTTCGATTCTTCAGCAACCGCCTGCGTCATCCGGCGGATGGGGCACGAAGCGCAGCCGCTGATCAGCTCATTGATCCGGCGATGACAGCAGGTGCATCCCGCTCCCGCGCCGGTGAGCGAGCGAACTTCCTTGACTGTCCCGGCACCAGTCAGCGACACGGCGTTGACGATCGCCGATTCACGGACCATCAGGCAGCGGCAAACGACAGGATCCTGCGGTTCCGGAAGATTGGAGGTGAGGTCTGACTGTCGAACCATGGCCGGGCGAGCTCGGACAAGGAGAACTGAGATTCAATCTCAATAGAGGCTAATCGGCACAGGCGTCATGGTCAAATGACTTTTCATGGATTCCAGCGGATAAGAGAGGCGACGAGCCGGCTGAAGTGGAGGCCCCGAATGATCCCGGGAAGCAAGCAGGGAAGTTCCCCAACCTCCATTGGGGAAGGCTCTTACGAGGTCCATTCGCAACTGTCGGGGAGCCTGGTTCGTCGGGCCCTTATGGTGTCGGCGGTGTCAGACCCATCTCGCCGAGAAGCAGTTTCATGTCTTCCCATACCGGCTTCTTCGCTTCCGGATTCCTCAGGAGATACGAGGGGTGGTAGGTGCATAAAACCTTCGCCTGCCCGTGTTTGAAGAACCGGCCCCGCAGCCGGCCGATGGCGTCGGTCAGCCCGAGGAGGTTCTGTGCCGCACAGGTTCCCCAGCAGACGATGTACTCGGGGCGGACGATTTCAATCTGGCCGTCCAGGTATTCGCGGCAGTTCGCCGCCTCCTGGGGGAGGGGAGTGCGGTTGCCGGGGGGGCGGCATCGAAGAATGTTGCAGATGTACAGGTCTTCCCGCTTCCAGCCGCAGGCGGTGATGATCCGGTTGAGGAGCTGCCCGGCCCGTCCGACAAACGGCTCTCCCTGGGCGTCCTCGTCGGCTCCCGGCGCTTCGCCGATGAACATCACCTTCGCCTGAGGATTTCCGACTCCGAACACGGTCTGCGTCCGGGTCGTTGCCAGCTCCTGGCAGCGGACGCACTGGGCGACACGGGCGGCCAGGGCTGTCAGCTTCTCCTGGCGGCCGGACAGAGAGTCGGGGCGAGAGTTTGCTTTGGCGGTGTCGGAAGTTTCCGCGGAGGAAACCGGCAGGGTTTCCGGAACGGAATCGTCCGCCGGAACAGGAGAGGGCGAAGCCATCGGAACGACGACGTCGCGAGCGGGGCGCTGAAGGGGGGCTTGGGACTGGAGGCCCTGGGAAACCCCGCTCGCTCGTGTTTCGGCGACGGCCTCGTGCGGGGCTTCCTGGACGAGCCTGTCGGGCGGTGCCGCGAGTTCCGGCGTGTGCGGGGTCGGCAGCGAGCGGGGGACGTCTGTCACCCCCGCTGCGTTCCAGGATTCGAGGAGGAGCTTGAGGGCGATCCGTGGGTCTGCCATGAGAACGCTCTCCTCGCCCAATCCGGTCGACCGGCGGACCGCAGGGTTTTAGACCGGCGCAAGAGAAAATCAAAGTCTGCGCAGGCCGGGAGTGAGGGGCTCCCGCGTTCGGGATTCGGTGCGTCTCATCTCGCGGACATCCCCCGATGACAATCGCGTTGGTCTGGCGAGAGCACTAGAATTCGGCTTTCCCGCGGGCTCCTTGCCCGTACCGGCGGTTTTCCACCGCTTCGGATCGTTGACGGAGTCGTGGATGAGCGGTTGTACGAATCTGGTCCTCCTCGGGTATACCGGTCCCTGGGGCCAGGAGTTTGAATGGGGACACGTCGGCCTGATCGGCCTTCTGGT
>JAEYWB010000145.1 GCA_023429275.1 Planctomycetota bacterium | reverse complement strand
GAAGAATACCGTCGACGGACTATTACCCGGATTTGATGAGAACCACGACGGCGACCTGTCGTACGAAGAGTTCGCGCTCACGCCGGTCCAGAACCGGGTCCTCAACTGGAACCGCAGACGCCGCGACACCGACAACGACACCTATCTCTCTTACAAGGAATTCCGCGGCAGCGACGGCGGCCTCTTCGCCAGCATCCTGATGAAGAGGTTCTTCCGCCTTCGGGACCAGAACGGCGATGGCCGGCTCTCCATCGACGAGTACTCGTTCGACATGGACGCCAGCAAGCTGCCGATCGAGATCGCCTTCAAGGTTCAGGACACGGACAAGGATGGCAAGCTTTCGCTGATGGAGATCTTCACCGATCCAAAGCCGAAAGGCGGCGACAAGGTCGAGCTCGAGCGATACGAGATGCGGCTTGCGGCGGCGGAAACGCGTTTCCTGGCGGATGACAAGGACCATGACCGCAGCCTCAGCCCCGCGGAATTCCAGCAGTCGCGCGAGGCGGCACTGGCAGCAGTCGAGCGGAAAACCCAGGCCCTCACCCGTCATCGCCGCGTTTCGTCCGGAAGCGGAGGGGGCTGGTTCTTTCCGAGCGTCCTTGCCGTCAACGCCGTCGTCCTCCTGGCGGGAGGCTGGTACCTGATGCGCCGCACGGGGTGAACGCCGCAGTCGATCGCCTGGTCTCGTAACGGGAAGCCCTGGGGAGAAACGCATTGCGCGCCATCTGCTTAAGACGAAGCTCCGGCTGGCGGGGAGGACCCCGGCCGTCTCCTTCCCGTCCCGGCGGGGCCGTGGCGACGCGGGGCGGCGTGACTCTCATGGAGATCCTCGTTCTGGCAGTCATCGCCGGAATGGTCCTCTCCATCCTCATCCCGGCCGTCCTGGCGCTGCGGGAGCAGTCGCGACGGACGACCTGTGTCCACAATCTCGAGCGGATCGGCTCCGCACTGCAGCAATACCACGAGACCTACCGGTCTCTTCCACCGGCCGCCGTCTGGCGTCTCGGGCCGCTGCAGACAGTGATGCTGAACCAGGTGAAGCAGATCGACCTCATCACTCACGAGAACTGGGCGCAGCTCCTGCTCCCCTTCCTCGGGCAGGAGCAACTCGCGAACCGGTTCGACCGCTCCGCTCCGCTTCTCATGGAGCCGAACACCCCGGCACGGCTGGAGCGTCCGCTGGAGTTCGTTTGTCCCGCTGATGAATGGAACCGGGGAGACAACCCGTTCCTCTTCGGGTGGGCGGAGTCTGAAGACGGAACCGCCACCGGCGCGGCCAGCGGGCGCGGGAACTACGCGATCAACGGGGGCTCCCACAACCACCGCTTCCTGCCGGAATCCCCGGGGCAGCCCCGGTTCGACGGGCTGGAGCTCGTTCTCGGCGAGAATCCACCGAGGTTCGAACTCATCGGGACCGGCGTGGCCGGGATCAATCACGCCTTCCCGATCGACACCTTCCAGAACGGCCAGTCGACGCTTGTTGCCGTCGAGGAGGTACGAGCCGGCGTGCATCCGCTCGATCCCCGCGGCGTCTGGGCACTCGGTCAGGTTGGCAGCAGCATCACCTGGGCGCACGGCGTCTCGGGAGACGCCTGCGGACCGAACAACACGTGGGAGCGGTCGGACGATCTCCTCGGATGCGGCAAGCTGCACGAAACGGTCGGCAAGGAGTTCCTGGCGGAGCAGCGGATGCCCTGCGTCCCGTACGTCGATCGCAACGACCAGGCGGGGGCCCGAAGCCAGCATCCGGACGGTGTCAACGTCCTGTTCCTGGATGGATCGGTTCGCTTCGTCAGCGACGACGTCGACCGGGGGCTGTGGCACGTCATGCACTCCCGCGAGACTCCCGCGGGACTCCTCACGAAGGAGATCGAGACGCGGCTCGGGGCGTATGAGCCTCCGTCGGAAGAGACCCGCGTCCTCCCCCCTGCCCGGTCGACCGACCAGGCGCCGGGGGGAACGATGACCAATTCGATCGGGATGACGCTCATGCTGTTACCAGCCGGGGAATTCGAGATGGGGATTCCCGATGAGGGAAACGACGCTCCACCGCCCCCCGAGTCCCCCGTCCACAAGGTTCGAATCAGCGTCCCGTTCTCGATCGGAGTTCACGAGGTGACTCAGCGCGAGTTCCAGGCGGTCATGGGAACGAACCCGAGCTTCCACGCCAGCGACGCGGAGAACCCTCGCGAGTCCTTCCCGGTCGAGAACGTGACGTGGAATGAAGCCCACGAGTACTGGATCTGACTTTCGGATCTGCCTGATGAGAGGGAGGCCGGACGCCGCTACCGACTCCCGACCGAGGCCGAGTGGGAGTACGCCTGCCGCAGCGGGAAGAGCGAGCCCTTCCAATGGAGTTCCGTGAGGCCGGCGGATGACGAGAGCGGTGTCAATGTCGCCATCCAGCCCGCCCTTCCGATCACCCGGGTCGGGTCTTACCCGGCCAACGACTTCGGCCTCCATGACATGCGCGGGAACGTCTGGGAGTGGTGTTCGGACTGGTTCGACCGGTCGTATTACCAGCGGTCTCCCGCCGTCGATCCGCAGGGGCCGTCAGCCGGATTCCTGAAGGTCGTTCGTGGAGGGGACTGGACGTTCGTCGGCGAGGTTTGCCGCATCAACTATCCGATGACTCCCCCGTGGAAGCGGAACCGCTACGTCGGCTTCCGCGTCGCGTGCGATGTCGTCGAAGGGGCCGCCTCCGTCGCGGTCGCTGCGACTACTGAGGACAATCCTGCCGCTTCTGCTGGAACATCCAGGGAATGACCCCGTCAGGGTCGCGGTAGGCGGGGGTCCAGGCGTTGTGCCCGACACCGGGCATCTCCGTATATCGCGGCTCTCCGCCGGCGGAGCGGACCGCCTCGATCATGCTCCGGGTCTGAGAGACCGGCACAACGTCGTCGTCTTCGCCGTGAACCGCCCAGATCGGCAGCACCGCAAGGTCCCGAGCCCTTGCCGGCTCCCCTCCTCCGCAGATCGGCACAACTGCGGCGAAGAGGTCGGGCCGACGTGCGACCAGTTCCCAGGAACCGAATCCCCCCATCGACAGCCCGGTCAGGTACACCCGGCAGGGATCGACCTGCGGATCGGCCCGCCAGTGCTCGACGAGCCGTTCGAGCTCGTCCATGTGCCGGCCCCAGGAATCCCCCCGCGGACACTGCGGGGCGAGACAGACGCACGGGAAGCGGGACTGCATATCGGGTTCGGAAAGCTGATCGGGTAGCCCGCTCAGCTGCGAGACGTTGTCGTGTCCCCGCTCCCCCGCCCCGTGGAGAAAGACGACGAGCGGAACCGGTCTGGAAGCCGACTCCGGACGCAGCAGCCTGCAGTTCAGGACACTCGAAGCAGGCGTCTCCGCCGCCTCTCCCCAGACCGGGGTTCCAGAAACGCCAGGACGATCGTAGAGATCTTCCGCCCGCTCGGAGACGTCGGGCCGACGCGGCTTGACGGGTGTTTCGTCCCAGATCTCCAGCAACCAGACGGCGAGAAGGTTCGTCGCGAGCCATATCACGCCGAACCAGACGACGGGACGTCGAATGAACCGGGACATGGCCAACGGTACCCAGGGGAAGCCCGCGCCGAATGATAGCGAACGGCAACCGGCG
The DNA here is from genome assembly GCA_023429275.1 of Planctomycetota bacterium. Lineage (GTDB taxonomy): Bacteria > Planctomycetota > Planctomycetia > Planctomycetales > Planctomycetaceae > Planctomyces_A. The sequence goes on along the minus strand of JAEYWB010000145.1, from coordinate 2,452 downwards.
ATGCGTATTCGAATATCCCGTCGGCTGCTCGCGATCGACCGGACACGTTCCGTGTCATCGTACCCGGATTGCGCCAGCTGACAGGACTCGGCAGGCCTGGTCTGGAGATCTCACCCCGGCCGACAGGAATTCCGGCCTCCTCCCCGCTCGCTACCACACCGTGTATCCGCCGTCGATCACGAGCGTCGCTCCGGTCATGTACCTCGACGAATCGCTTGCGAGGTAGACCGCCAGGGGGCCGAGGTCTTCGGGGCGTCCGAACACCCCCTGGGGAATCTGGGCCTGGGCCTTCTCGATGATTGTCGGATCGAGCCGCTGCCAGCGCTGGTTCGGCTCGGTCATGTAGCCGCCGGGGCAGATGGCGTTCACGGTGATTCCGTGCGGCGCCCAGTCGGCCGCGGCGGCCCGGGTCAGCTGGATGACGGCGGCCTTCGAGGTCTCGTAGCTCCGGCCGCCGATGCCACGATTCGCCACGAGCCCCGAGATGGAGGCGATGTTGATGATCCGCCCCCCCTGGCCGCGGGCGAGCATCGCGCCGCCGAGGTACTTCATGCAGAGGAAGGTGCTCGTCAGGTTGAGGTCGAGGATCTGACGCCACTCCGCGAGGGTCTGCTCGTGGAGGGGGACATTGATCCGCCGTCCGCCGACATTGTTGATCAGGATATCGAACGGCCCGTGCTGCTTGAGAGCGAGTTCGCAGATCCGCTCGCACTCCTCCGGAATGCCGACGTCGCCGACGAGAGTCTCCGCCGAACGGCCGAGGGCACGGATGTCGGTGGCGGTCGCCTCGAGGCTCGACGGGTCCCGTCCGACCAGGACGACGTCCGCCCCGGCCCCCGCGATGGCAAGGGCCATTTCCCGTCCAAGTCCGCGGCTGCCGCCGGTGATGAAGAGACGCTTGCCATCGAGGCGGAAGGCGTCGGCAATGGACATCGAGAAATCTCCTGGATCAATGTGTTACCGCGACGCAACAGCGGAGCGCGGCCAGTCTGCATGGTACTGCCGAGTGCAGCGCCGCGCTCATCTGGCGAGTCGCGGCGAAACGGTCAGGCCGGATTGACTGCGGGGGCCGCCGCTCGCTTCACCGCCACGATCCCGATGGCGACGAACGCCGCCAGTGTCGCGAGCTGGGCGACAGCGAATGGCGGGCTCTGCTGCGTCGGAGCGAGCTTCTGAAGGAGGGCGACCTTGAGAAACGCCTGCACGACGAAGACGAGCACGTTGACGTACAGCGCGAAGATCGATGTCGCGACGTAGACCGCATTCCAACGGCCGGCCAGCGTTCGGGAGTAGCGGGCGTAGACCGCCACAGCGAGGACCGCAAGCGAGAGGGCGGCCAGGAGGTGCGACGGGAGCAGCTTGACGAACGGGAAACCGAATCCGGTCGCATTCGTGGCGATCGTCGTGACGAGGAAGAAAGCGTTCGAGCCGCGAAGTCGATCACGGGCCTCGCTGCCGATCAGAAACCCGCCGAGGACGACGAAGCCCGAGGCGATCCCCAGCAGGCTGATGACGACGTGGAGGAGCGTGAAGTAGCTCATCGTGGAGCCGATCCTGTTCGAGTCATTCGAACGGCCGCGAGGGGCGCACGACCCGCGGCTGTGAAAAGGAGCGATCGAAGTCTATTCCCCGGCTCCGGCAAGTTCGAGGAACTCATGCCCGTACCGCGGACCGCTCCCCGTCTCTTCATGCTTGAAGTAGACGTACGCGTCGGTCCAGCTCTGCTCGCGAATCGCGGCGAGCCAGCATGAGAGCTCTTTTCGAGTGTAGGCCTCGCGGCGGAGCCGCAGGTAGCCCCAAGGCGCCGTCGCCACGGTCGGCGGGACAGGCCCCTCGTCACTGTCGGCCCAGACGAGCGCGGTTTTGTGTGAACGGAGGCATTCAAAGACCTCGTCATCGAGCCAGCTCTCGTGACGGAACTCGAACGCGAGGCCGCATCCCGCCCCGACGGGCGAGGGGACCGCGCCGAGAAACGCGTCGAGCCGCTCGACGTCCTTCTTGAAGTTCGGCGGAAGCTGAAGGAGGATCGGCCCGAGCCGCTTCCCCAGGGTCGCGGCGACGCCAAAGAACTCGACTGCCACCGCGGCCGCTTCCTCGCTCAGCCGCTTGAAGTGCGTGATCGCCTGTGGGGCCTTCAGGGCGAACCGAAACGACTCCGGGACCTGCGAGGCCCGTCCCGCGAGGGCCTCCGGCTTCGGGATGCCGCGGAACGTGTCGTTCGACTCGACCGTCGGAAACTGGCTCGCGTAGTAGGCGAGCATCTGCTTCGCAGGCAGCTTTTCGGGGTAGAACGATCCCTTCCATTCCTTGTAGCTGTAGCCGCTGGTTCCGACCCGGAGGCGGGGTGACTCGGAAACCGACGCCTCAATCGACTCTGGACGCACAACGGGAGAAGAGGCCGGCTTCTTCTTCGCCGGGGACTTCGCAGCTTTCTTCGGCACGGTTGGCCTCG
>JAEYWB010000124.1 GCA_023429275.1 Planctomycetota bacterium | reverse complement strand
GGCGGGAACTGGTCGAGCTCCGGCGGAGCGAGGCCGCTCCGGACGAACCGACCTACCACACGACGTCCCGGTTCCTCGAGCTCTTCGGCCTCACATCGCTCGACGACCTGCCGTTCCCCGCCGACTTCTCGTTCAAGTAGAAGCCGCTTCCAATCCCCGGCACCGCCCGTGACCCTTCGCGATAGAGATTTGCCACAGAGAGGGTTCTAACAACAGACAGGATCACAGGGCGTCCTGTAAGTCCTCGGTGATCCCGGTGGCAAGGCGGTTCGCAGCGCCTCCGGCGCAGGGCCCGGCTCACTTCTTCTTTTTCTTCTTCGGTGCTTCTTCCTCTTCCTCGATGTCGTCCATCTCGAAGGCGTCGTCGTCCACCTGGAGGTCGTCGTCGAGGTCGCCGAGGTCTTCGACCTCGCCGAAAGCGTCCTCTTCCACCACTTCGCTGTCGGCTTCGCTCACGTCGCCAAGATCAGTCGTCTCCTCGAGATCCCCTTCTTCAACGAGGCCGACCGACTTCGGCTCGGAGGCCTCGGTGGCCGGGGCGGCGGTTCCCGCGGCGGGTGCGGCTCCCGACTTCATGAACGCGAAGATGCCGAGGGGGAAGAGGGCGAGCAGGAACGACAGGACCGCCGTCGCCCAGACAACCCCCATCAGCACCGTCGGCATGTTCTCGGTGCTCTGGAGCCCGGCCATGATCGTCAGGTAGCACAGGATGCCGGCCGGCACGGCCATGACGAGCGACGAAGCGGCGGTCTCGGACTTTCCCATGGATGATCTCGGGGCGTTGGCTCGGACGTTGGTCGACCCGTTGGAACGGACGAAACCGCAAACCGGGACAGAGACGAAGGGAGGGGATATTCCCCTCTCCATTCAGCCTACCCTTCGCGCAGCACGCCGCTCAAGTTCCGAATCGGCAGTCAGCGGAATCGGCCAGAGGCGGTCGCGGGAACAGGCAAACTCCTCATGAGCGTCAACACTTGAGGAAAAAAGCGTCCGAACGGCCCCTATCCGCTTTCTTCGGACCAACAGTCCGGCTCCGAAGCGTCACGGTCGGCGGAAACCTCAGAGTTTGACGAGGCTGCCGCTCCTGCCCGGCAGGCAAGAAGTCCCCTTTCGGCACCCTTCCCGCAATCAGGGACGTGCTCCCGGATTCCGGTCGTCTTGGCGGGAAGTGCCGGGCCGCTCCGGACGATGGATGTTCGGCAGCATGTCGTGCTGAAAGACCGGGCAGGCGTCGACTTTCCGAAGCCTTTCCGCGTCGTCACTCCCTTTCTGGCTCCTCCGCGTCCGCTCGCCCCTTCCAGCCGGGCTCCGGACGCTCACGGATGTGGTATGCCCATCGGCTTTGCCGGCTCCCGAGATACCAGCGACCGGTGGCGGAGACACGTCGTTCAGGGGAGCGAGCGTCGTCCGCCCCGTCGGATCCGCATTGATCCGCCGCACTCTCCCCCGCGCGACGACGAGCCCGAGACCACTCCCGTCCTGACGATGAAGACGGGGATCCGAAGCATCATTCCCCGCGATGCCTGGAAGATCTGGGGCATCGTCGGTCTCGCGCTGGCGGGCTGGCTCGGAGTCCTGTCGATCGGGATTCTTGCGGACGAATTCGCCACCTCCTTCCGGGGGCTTCTCGGCCTGTCGGCGGGCCGCACGACCCGGTGGATGAGCGCCTGCTGCCTGCTCGCCGCTTCGCAGCTTTCCTTCCTGATCCTCTGGCACCGTTCCCTCAGCCGCAAGGATTTCTGGGGGCGATTCCGGCTCTGGTACTGGGCGGGGCTCGTCTGGCTCGCCTTTGCGGTGGCGGAGGGGCTGTCGCTCCATCTGCATGCCGCGAGGTGGCTGGAAGAGCGGTATCGACTCAAGGTGTGGAACGGGACGACCGTCTGCTGGATGCTTGCAGTCTGCCCGGTCGCGATCGGGCTGCTGCGGCTGCTGCGGCGGGAGATGCACCTCTGCCGCCAGAGCAGCCTTCTGCTGCGCGGTTCCGCCGGTGTGGCGGGGGTTTCGGCCGCGGTAACGCTGGCCTATCCCCTCCTCCCGCAGACGACGACAACGGCCCTCTTTGCCTCCGTCGCCCTGACGCTCTGGCCGCTCCTGCTGGCCTGCAGCCTGCTGATTCACGCGCGATTCGTGATTCACGTCACCAACGACGTTCTCGTCCCGCGTTGCCCGCGGCGGGCCTCCCGGATCGCGGGGATGGCCTGGGGGGCCGGCGCCAGCGTCCTCCGGTCGGCTGTCTCGCTTCCCTGGACGATCGTCAACCTGACGCCGGTGGCAAGACTATGGCGTCGGCGCACGTCGCGACTCATCGAAGAGACGACGCTTGAAGAGTCGCCGCCGATCCGTCGCCGCAGCCGGAAGGGGAGCGCCGAAAGGAAGGAGATCGTGGAGGCTGACGCGCCGGTCCAACGCGGATCGATGGTGAGCCGGCTGCTCGGTGCGGTACGAGGCAGGCTGGCGGCGTGGAGTGAACGACGAGCGGCCCGCGCCCTCGAGAGAGAGGCCCGGCGCGAGGCGGCTGCTGCCGAGCGACGCGTGGCGTCGGCGGCCAAAGCGGAAGCACGACGTGTTGCCGAGGAAGAGCGTCTGGCGAAGCAGGCGACCGAGAAGGCTGAACGGGAAGCGGCGAAACTCCGCGCTGAGGAGCAACGCCGGGCGGCCGCCGAGAAGGCGAAGGCCGACCGTGACGCAGCGGAGCGCGAACGGGCCGCCCAGCGTGAACGGGCCGAGGCCGAAGCGCGGGAGAAGAGTGCTCGCGAGAAGTCGGCTCGCGCAGAGGCGGAGCGTGCCCGGGAAGCCCAGCGAGCGAAAGAGGCCGCGGCCCGGGAGGCCGAGAAACGGGCTCAGGCGGAAAAGCGAGCTGAGGCCGAGCGGCGAGCCGAGGCCGAAAAGCTCGCCCAGGCGGAGAAGGCCAGGGCCACGGCCGCCGCGGCGGCCAAACCTCAACCGGCGGCGTCGAAGTCGGTTGCCCCTGCGCCTCACATTCAGCCGTCGGGCAAAGTCGACGTTCCCCGTCCGAAGAGCTCGTTCGAGCGTCCCGCCGCCTCTTCGGCCGGGGCGATCAAGCCGCAGCACGTCTCCTTCCCGGACGATGACGATTCCGACGAAGAGGAGACGCGCGGCATGTCCCGCAAGGAACGCAAGCGCATGAAGAAGATGGCCAGGCGTGGCGAGGCGATGGCCGATTAGCGCTGTGGCACGCCTGGCCGCAGGAGTCGGCCATGAGCCGGACGCGCCGGCGTCCGGTCCACGGAAAGTAACAGCCGGCCGCTGATCGCAACCGTCAGGCCCGCGAGATCGCGACCCCTCGTTCCTCCAGCAGGCGGTCCAGCTCCGACTTGAGCTTCGGCAGGATCTCCTCGTAGCTGAACGCTCCGATCTCCTGCGGTCCTTTCTTGAGGTTCACGAAGTTCGGACCGCACCAGAGCCCGAGGTCCGCGTCGTCGGTCTCGCCGGGACCGTTCACCCGGCAGCCCATCACGGCGATCGTGATGGCGTGGTCCTTGGCGTAGGCCGCCATCTCCTTGACCTGCGCCGCGAGGTCGATGAACGCTTCGTTCTCGACGCGCGAGCAGCTCGGACAGCTGATGATGTTGAGGACGTTGAGTCCATAGTCGACGACGCTGCGGACGCGCCCGGCGCGAATGTCGTCGAGGATCTTCCGGCCGGCGTCGATCTCCTCGCTCTTGCGGGCGTTCGGAACCGTCAGCGAGACCCGGATCGTGTCGCCGATCCCCCGGCTGATGAGCTGTTCGAAGGCGATCCGCGTCTTGATGATCCCGTCGGGGGGCATGCCGGCCTCGGTTACTCCGAGGTGCAGCGGCACGTCGGGTCGGGTCTCCGCGAACCGCCGGTTGACCTCGACCACCTTGCGCGGATCGGAGTCCTTGAGCGAGACCGCATAGCGGGTGTAGCCGAGCCGGTCGAGCAGGTCGCAATGCTCGAACGCACTCTCGAGCATCGGGCTGATCGAGTCGTCGGCGGCGTGCTTCTCTTTCTTGTCCGGGTCGACCGAGCCGCAATTGACTCCGACCCGCATGGCGCAGTCGTGGGCTCCCGCGACATCGACGAGGTACTTCACCTTGTCCTGCCACGGCT
>JAEYWB010000106.1 GCA_023429275.1 Planctomycetota bacterium | reverse complement strand
ACCTAGCGTCTCCCGGCCGAGCATCCCCTCGGGCTCGCGCCCCTACCTGGGAGGGATCGGCGCGGGAGCCGGTGGTGGACGGCCCGGCGGGATCAACGTTCCCGGCGCTGGCGCCGGTCGCCCCTCGCTTCCGAACGTCGGGGGCACGCGTCCCTCGCTTCCGAATGTCGGGGGCACGCGCCCCTCTCTTCCGAATGTGGGCGGCAACACGCGCCCTTCGCTCCCTGGAGCGGGGGGCCGGCCCGGTGTGAGTGTTCCAAGTACGCCCCGGCCGACACGGCCTTCACTCCCCTCGCTCGGCGGTGGCGGAGCAGGCACCCGGCCCGGTGTGGGGATCAAGCCGCTTCCCGGTCGACCCGGGACCGGAATCGGCGGCGGAACCCGTCCTGACCCCGGTCCGGGGATCCTTCCGGGCCCGGGTGGAGGAGGGACAGGGGGACGCCCCTCGGTTCTTCCCGCTCGTCCCGACCGGCCGACGATCGGCGGGATCACTCGACCTGGCCAGGGGGGAGCAGGAACCCAGGGGCCTCGTCCCGACCGGCCGATCGTGAACCGTCCGGGGGGAGGTGGTGCCGGCACGCAGTGGCCCCGGCCGGATCGCCCGGGCTGGGGACCGAATCGGCCCGGGGGAAACTGGAACCGTCCGGGGCGCCCTGGCATCGGGAATGGAAACACGATCATCGGCGGCGGCAATACGAACATCGTCAACAACATCACGAACAACAATTTCAACAACTTCAACAAGTGGAACTACAACCGCGCCGGCTGGAACCGACCGGCATGGGATCGTCCCGGCTGGAACAACCCCGGCTGGGGATGGGGTGGGGGTGGAACGTGGCATGACCACTGGCACAACCACTGCATCAACCACCATTACGGCTGGTACAACGGCTGCTGGAGCGGCAACTACTGGGGAAGCAACTGGTACGCCCCGCTCGCCTGGACCGCGGCCGGCTGGGGACTTGGCGCGATCACGACCGGCTGGGGTTACGGCGGGGCTTACTACAACCCGTACTACGCCGTCGTTTCGACCCCGGTGTACGACTACTCGCAGCCGGTCGTCGTCTACCAGTACGTCACGGACGGCGGGGCCGCGGGGACTGGCGACCCAGTCGCCCTGGCGGCACCGGCGGGAGCCCCACAGACTCAGGTCGCGAAGCCGGCAGACCCCGACTCGCCAGGCATGAAGCAGTTCGACGCCGGCCTCGCCCGCTTCAAGTCGGGGGAATACCGCGCGGCGCTTGGCCAGTTCGACGCTGCCTTGAAGTCGCTTCCCGGTGACCCGGTCATCCATGAAGTCCGGGCGCTGGCGCTCTTCGCCCTCGGCGACTACACCCCTGCGGCCGCCGCGCTCAACTCGCTCCTTTCCGCTGCCCCCGGCATGGACTGGACGACGATGAGCGGCCTCTACGGCAACCCCGACGACTACACCGCACAGCTCCGCAAGTGCGAAGCGTTTGCCAAGGAGCATCCGGCCGACGCGGCTCCCTACTTCGTACTCGCCTACCACTACCTCGTGATCGGATCGAAGGACGCGGCGATCGCGGCCCTGCAGGTCGTCGTGAAGAATCAGCCGAAGGACGTGACCGCGAAGCGGATGCTCGACGCTCTCGCTCCACCGGAAAGCGATGCCGCACAGCCCCCTTCGGATGTCGCGACGTCTCCGGAGCCGCAGCCCCCGCCGCCGGTCGACCCGGCCGACGCGAAGCCAAAGACCGACCTCGTCGGCACCTGGAAGGCGACGGCCGACGGCTCGACGATCGAGCTGACGATCACCGAAGACTCGAAGTTCACCTGGAAGGCGACGCAGTCAGGCAAGCCGCCCGTCGAGCTCAAGGGGGAGATCGGCGGCGTCGACCAGGAGCTGATCCTGCAGAGCGCCGAACAGGGGGCGATGTCAGGCGAGGTGAAGTCGGAAGGCCCCGACCGCTGGAAGTTCTCGCTGACCGGTGCACCCGCAAACGATCCCGGTCTGACGTTCGAGCGGGTCGGAAAGAGTTGAGAGCCAGAGAGACTCGCTGATGCACAGTGCGGCATAGCGCAACGGATCGGGAGACGGCGGAGATCGATTCCGAGTACGAGTACGAGGAAGCGCTGATGAGTCGCAGCTGCCATGCCGTGGCGACTTCGTCTACTCAGCGACCTCGGCGAGTCGGTGTTTCGGCTGGAGAACCACAGAACGCCACGGTAGGCTGTGCCGACATAAGGGCAATCTGCGTTTTCTGATATCGACCGTGATCGCGAGGGCTACGATGGCGTACCGGATTCAATCCTCATGTACCTGGCGGTCTTCGGAGGGATGATCCTGCTGATCATTCCCGGGATCCTGTTCGCTCTCTGGTTCGGCCTGTCGCAGCATGTCGTGGTCCTCGAGGACCTCAGCGGAACCGCGGCGCTCGGACGGAGCAAAGTCCTCGTCCGCCCGAACCTCGGGACCTTCCTTGTCCTCGGGATCATCGTTTTCTTCATCGCCTTTCTGCTGGGGATGGGGGCGGGGCTGGTCCCGCAGAAACACGTGCAGACGGTCCTGACGATCCTCATCAGTGCCGGCGTCACCCTGTTCTCGACGGCGGCGTTCGTCGTGTTCTATTTCTCCTGCCGCTGCAGCGTGGAGAACTTCGACCTCGAGCACCTCGCCGCCTCGATCGATCAGGTCGAGCCGCCGGTCGAGTCCGACGTGTCGCCCGAACCCTTCCGTTGATGGACCACGTCGATGCCCCGGTCAGCCGGCGGGGGCATCGGTTTCGCTTCGCCACACTCCTGTAACGGCCATGCTGCCGCATTCGATCACGCTGCAATCGCTCGCGGCAGCGGCTCTTCCTCCGGCGGACGATATCCGGCGGAAGGCGGCCGAGGTGATCGCACGTCCCGAGTTCAAACTCGAATCGGGGAACAACCGTGACTCGCTCCCGCTGTGGCTGACGATCGTGGAGTGGCTGCTCAAGCCTTTCCGCTGGCTCTACAATCTGCTCGAGGGTCTCCCCAATCCGCTTCGATGGCTGATCGTCATCGGACTGACGCTTCTTCTCCTCGCCCTCTGCGCTCACCTGATCTGGTCATTCCTCACCGCGGTCCGCGGCGGACCTTCGATCCGGTTCAAGCGAGCCGCTCCCGAGCGGACGACGGCCTCTCCGGAGGAACTCGAGGCCGCCGCCGACAGACTGGCCGCCGAAGGGGACCTGATCGGTTCCATCCGGTGCCTGTTCCGTGCATGCCTTCTCCGGCTTGAGCGGTCTGAGGAGAAGCCCTTCCGACGGGGGATCACGAACCGCGAGGTGTTGCGGCGCTATCGGTCGTCTCCGCTGTTCGAGCCTCTCTGCCGGATGGTCGATCTCATCGACACCCGCTGGTACGGACTTGACCCCTGCCTCGAGACTGACCTCGAGATCTGCCGGGCCGAACACGCGAGGGTCCGGGCTCTTGTCGAAAGGCGGGCTCATGCGACCCGTCCGTAGCGCCATTCTGCTCGCGCTCCTGATTCTCGTCGTCTCGCTGGTCGCAACGACCCTGTCCCTCCTGCAGGATCCCGATTCCGACGGACGGGGACGTGATTCGTACGGCACCCGGGGGCCTGGCTTCCGAGCGATCCACGACCTCCTGTCAGAGCTGGGGATTCGGGTCGAACGGGGGCTCCATCCTCCCGTCGCGCCGACCGCCCCCGACCTCTCCGGGGGGACAATCGCGTTCCTCGCACCCGATCCCGGCCTGGCCGGGGTCGAGCCGACGTATCTGAAGGGCCTGCTTCCATGGGTCGAGTCGGGAGGCCGGCTTGTCGTTGCGTTCAACAGGCTACACCCCGAGTTCGATCTCGGTGATCCGAAGACGACGCTCTCCCGGCCGACGCTCCTGGAATCCCTCGACCTGGCGGACGCTTCGATTCTCTCCCGCTCGATGACGACCGGAGTCGTCGCCCCCCCTGAGAGACGCAACTGGAGGCAGGAGATCGAGTCGATCTCGTTACGCGAATCGTGGTCGCAGTCTGCCGACACCCCACCGGTGCCGATGAGGGTCAAGACGGAGGGGACGCTGTCCGACTCCAACTGGCCGGTCGGAGAGCTCCTTCTCCCGGGAGACACGGTCGGATGCCTCGATCTGGGACAGATCAAGACCTCGGGACTTCTCCTCGGAACGACCGGAGGGACATCCACCCCGGGGACGCCAGAAGGGACAGGGCGGGACCGCAGGGGCCGCCGGCCCCGAATGGACGACTCGGAGTTCATCCTGGCGGCCGTGATCCCGCGGGGCGGGGGGGAGATCGTGCTGATCGCGGAGCCTGCGCTCTTCAGTAACCGCCTCCTGGCGAAGAACGACAACAGCGTCCTGGCGGCCCGGCTTCTCTCACCCGAGGGGGCTCCCGTGCTGATCGACGAGTTCTATCACGGCCTGTCGGTCCGCGGGAACGTCCTCTATCTGCTGACGCGGCCGGGGTATCTCGCGCTGGCGCTCGGGCTCCTGCTGTGCACCGGGCTCGTCGTCTGGCGGGAAGCGATCTTCCTCGGTCCGTCGCTCCCTGACGAAACCGTTCCGCGGCGCGACATCGGCGAGTACATCGCGGCGATGGCCCAGTTCTTCTCGAGGGGCCGGCGCGCGAGGCCCTACCTCGTCCGGCAGGTTCGCGAGGGGGTGCTGCGGCAGCTCAGCACCGAGCTTTCGCTGCCGCCGGAGATCCGCGACGTCGACCTCGTCGCCGGGGTTCTTTCCCGCACGAACCCGCAGGCGGGAGACCGCTGCCGGAAGGCGTTCCGCGATGTCGACGACGCCCTCGATTCGCGGGGACACTGGTCGGAAACACAAACACTGGATGCGATGCGGAGGCTGACAGCTTGTCTATCGAAGAGAGTGTGAAACGGATCCGGGAACAGCTCGAGAAGGTGATCTTCGGACAGGACGAAGTCATCGACTTCGCGCTGGCCGCCCTTTTCAGCTGCGGCCATGTCCTGCTCGAAGGTCCGCCGGGAGTGGCCAAGACGCTCCTCGTCCGGACCATCGCCGCGACGCTGAACCTCCAGTACCGGCGGATCCAGATGACGCCGGACCTCCTTCCGAACGACGTCACCGGATCGTCGATCTACCGGGAGGACACGCGGACGTTCGAATTCCGCCCCGGCCCGGTGTTCGGCAACTTCGTCCTCGCCGACGAGGTCAACCGGGCCTCCGCGCGGACGCAGGCGGCGCTCCTCGAGGCGATGCAGGAACTGCAGGTGACGAGCGACGGCGTGACGCACAAGCTCCCCGAGCCGTTCGTCATCTTCGCGACGCAGAACCCGATCGAGCAGGAAGGGACCTACCCGCTCCCCCTCGCGCAGCTCGACCGGTTCATGTTCAAGGTCCTTGTCTCCTATCCGAAACCGGAGGAGGAACGCCGCGTCCTCGCCGCCCACCACGGGACCGCCGGGTTCTCGTCTCCCGAACGGATGCAGGTCGAGACGGTCATGGGACCGCACGATATCCTCGCCGCGCGGCAGCTCATCCGGGAGACGCACGTGCGGGAAGAGGTCATCGGCTACGTTCAGCGGCTCCTGCAGGCGACGCGGGACGACGACGCCCTCGAGGTCGGGGCCAGCCCCCGCTCGGGGCTGATGCTGCTCGTCGGGGCCAAGAGCCTCGCCCGGATCCGCGGCCGGGACTTCGTCACCCCTGACGACATCAAGGAGGCGTTCCTTCCCGCCCTGCGGCACCGCGTCATCCTCAGCCCCTCCGTCGAGCTCGAAGGGACCACGACCGATGAGGTCCTCGCCCAGCTCCTCGAAGCGGTCGAGGTGCCCCGGTGATCGTCCGCCCGGGAAAACGGCTGATCACGATCGGGGCGGCGCTGTCTGGGCTTTCGCTCCTGGCGTTCCTCTGGGGGCCGGTCCTGTGGATCGCCGGCCTGGCCCTCGCGGCACTCGCCTGGGGAGCCTGGCGCGATGCGCAGGTCGCCGATGCCGCGCTCCAGCGGCTGACCGTCTCGCGAAGCCTCCCCCGGATCGTCGGCCGCAATCTCCCGTTCCAGGACATTCTGACGCTCCGGAATGACGGCCCCGGAGTCGTCACGGGCGAGGTACGCGACGTCTTTCCGGCTGAGTGCCTTCCGCGCCGGGCGGCCAGTGAATTCACCCTCGAGCCGGGGCAGGAGCGGCGGCTGGTGACGCCGTGCCGTATCCCCCGTCGGGGGAAACACTCGTTCGGGCCGATCTGGCTGAGAGCTGCCGGTCCGCAGGGGCTGATGGAAGTCCAGCGGGCGGTCGACACCCCGGGCGAGATCAAGGTTCTCCCCGAGACGTTCGCCTCACGCGAAGAGCTTCAGAAAGATCTCGGCGCACAGGTGCTCCTGCTCGACAAGATTGCCCGGGCGCGGCAGCTCGGGGCGGGGACGGAGTTCGTTTCCCTCGACGAGTACCGCCAGGGGGACGACCCGCGGCGAATCGACTGGCGGTCCACGGCGCGGCAGGGTTTTCCGATCGTTCGGCGCTATCAGGTGGAGCGGCATCGGGACGTGCTGATTCTCATCGACAGCGGGCGGCTGATGGGCGCCACGACGCCGCGGGGCTCGAAGCTCGACTGCGCGGTGGATGCGGCTCTCAACCTCGCCCGCGTCGCGCTCCAGAGCGGCGACCGCTGCGGCATCGGCGTGTTCGACAGCAGCCTGCGGGGCTACCTGGCTCCGATCGCCGGATCGAAGTCGCTCGGCAACCTCGTCGACTGCGTGTACGACCTGCAGACCCAGTGGCAGGAAACGGACTTCACGCGATTGTTTGCGGAGGTTCAGCGGCGTCAGTCGAAGCGGACGTTCCTCGTGATCCTCTCCGACCTGGGAGATGCCGAGACCTCCCGGTCGCACTGTGCGGCGCTGGCCCGGCTCAATCGCCGGCACCTCGTCCTGTTCGCGGCGCTCCGGACTCCCCTTCTGAACCGCGTTGTCCACTCCGAGACGACGTCGGTTCTCGACGGCGCGAAGCAGGCGGTGGCACTAGGGCTGCTGCGCGATCGGGGGCGGGCTCTTCACACCTTGCGGCATGGAGGGGTTCACGTCCTCGACGTCGAACCCCAGCAGCTGACGCTTCCGCTCATCAACCAGTTCATCGACCTGCGGCAGCGAAACCAGCTTTGACCGGGCCGGCAACCGCCGAGGTCGACGGGGCCGACGCGGCCGGCCTCGACCGATCGTCCGGTTCGCTGAGCAGATCGCGGGTGCGGCGTTCCGCCCGCTCACGCAGGGCGCCGTGCGCGATGTACACCGCCCAGAAGACGGCGGTCGCGGCGGCGAACAGGAGGCGGGTCGCCGTCGACCAGTGGCTCTGTCGGACGTAGCTCTCGATGATCGCGGCGGCGACAAGCATCCCCGCGACACCGGCGCCGACCTTCGCCGATTCCTGCCCCGCCGCCAGGAGCGCCTGCTTGCGGGAGCGCTCGCCCGGGGCGACGACCGCCTGGCCGAGCATCAGGCCGATCCCTCCGCAGAGAACGATCGCCCCGATCTCCGTAATGCCGTGAGGCAGGATCCAGGCCCACATCTCGGAATAGATCCCCGCCTGGTGATGGATCGCCGCAAACACTCCCAGCAGCATCCCGTTGAGGATCATCAGGAAGACGGTCGGGATCGAGGCGAGGACCCCGGTCGCCATGGCGAGAAGCCCGACCTTCAGGTTGTGCTGAAACAGGAAGGAGGCGAAGAAGAACTTCTCGCCGCCGCTTCCATCCCGGTTGGAACGGAGCGAGGACAGGAGCTGTTCGGGGGTCGATCCGGGCTGCCGTTCGTCTCCGGCCGGCCAGAGAGCGTGTGCCGTCATGGGGTCGGACATCGCCGCGACATAGCCGATGAGCGCCCCGCCGATCGCGAGCGCAAGCGAAAGGAGGTGCGGCCTGGCGTTGCGGGCGATCACCCGTCCAAAACCTTCGGTGACGAACCGCACCGCTCCCGTCAGGATGTTCTGGCGCGGAGGGAGATAGATCAGGCTGTGGGCCGCAGCCGTCAGTCCGTTGAGGTAGGCCAGCAGCTGCTGGTCGCGGGTCTGCGTGGCGGCCCGGGCGAGCTGCACGGTGGTCTGCCGATAGAGCGTGTCGAGCCGCTGCCGCTCTTCGGGAGAGAGCCGGGCAATCGACCGGCGACCGACGCGGATGAGGCGTTCGAGCTCATCCCAGTCCTTCTTGTGACGGCCCACGAAACTGCGCATACTCGGACCTGACCCCGTTTTCGCAGGAACTTCTCCGCAGCCGGTCAGCGGCGGGCCGCAGCAGCCGTTCTCTATTCTCAATCAGAATACCGGCGATTCGCCGATTCCAAAACACCATGGCCGATACGCTGGAGTTCGAAACGCCGGAGAACGTCCAGGTCCGGTACGCGGTCGCGGGCCCCGGGACGCGGTTTCTCGCCTGGTTTGCCGATCAGTTCCTCATTGTCGCTTTCGTGCTCGTGCTGACGATCGCGCTGGCCTGCGCGGGGATCTCGTTCGAAACCGCGTTCGAGTCGATGGACGCCGAGTCGGATCCGCAGAAGGTCGGGATGTACATCATCGGGATCGTCACGCTCGTGATGGGTCTCGGAAGCTTCGTCTATTTCACCCTTCTCGAGCTGCTCTTCCGCGGTCAGACGTTCGGCAAGCGGATCATGGGGGTCCGCGTCGTGAAAACAGACGGCTTCGCTCTCGACGCGGGAAGCATCCTGATCCGCAATCTCTTCCGGGTCCTCGACAATATCCCGCTCATGTGGATTGTCCCCGTCCTGTCGCGCCGGACGCAGCGGACGGGGGACATGGTGGCGGGGACGGTCGTCATCAGCGATGCGAAGCCGGAACTGAGCGACGCCCGGGCCCGCCTCTCCGAACGGTCGGCGACCGAGGCGGAATTCCGTTTCGACTCCCGGACGCTCGGTCGTCTCGGATCGAACGATTTCGAGGCGGTGGAGCGGTTCCTGGATCGGTGGTACGGGATCCCGGAGAAGCAGCGGGAGGTGTTGCTCGAAAAGCTCGTCGTGCCGCTGGTCGCGAAGATGCAACTGGAAGCCCCCGCAGCCGATCGACGCCACCGGTTCCTCGAGGACCTCATGGCGGCGGAGTTCCGGAGACAGAATCGCCTCCTCGGGTAGGGCGATACCGCGGACGGCACGCCGGCCATTCGGGACATCAGCCGGCCGAATACGACGCTTACCTGACCGGTACGAGGACGCTCGGCCAGCTCGCCCAGGCGGCCACAGCCCTCAACAACCGGACCCCGGTGACGGGCGAGATCGACCAGCGGCTCACGGACCTGAGCAGGATCGTCAAACGCAATTGGGGGCCGGAACAGGTCATCGGCCCACCCGACACGATGAACGCTGGCCACCAGGTGACCGCGTGGGCGTCACTTTCGCAGGATGCCCAGGAAGAGTGACTCATCCGTGACTTCGGCAAGGGGATCGCCGCGAGCTCGGTTCGCGTTCATGAGACGTACAACCCCGGGTCATGCCGCGGAGTCCGACGGCATGACGGTCGAAGAAGGGAAGATCGGAGTCGGCGACCTCCTGGCGACGCTGTGCGGCGCGCTCGGTATCGATCCGAAGCGTCAGAACGTCTCGGACATCGGCCGTCCGTTCAAGATCGCCGAAGTGAAGCCGATCGATGAGCTTCTCAAGAAGGCCTGAGTGCGCTGCTCCACTGTGTGGCGGTCAGACTGCGTCCAGCCGAAGAGCAGCGGCCGGTATCACGACGCGCATCAGCTCGCGAAGGCGATGACCGCGGCAATGGCGGCAACGATGCCGAGCAGCACCGGAACAAGCCACCACGCGGCGGAGGCTTTCGCCTTCCCCCGCCCCGGGGCGCGGACGGGCGACTTCTTCTGCAGTGCCTCGACCATCTGGACGGCGTTCGGGGTCGCCGGGACATCCTCGAGCGCCGCGTAGCGCATCTTGCGGGCCGGCCGCTCCGAGACGGTCGAGCCCATCGAAAGCTGCGTCGAGCGAGTCGGCGCCATGACCGAAGAACGGCTCGTGAGGCTTGTGGCCCCGCGCTCCCAGCCCTTCCGCTCGGCAATTTTGCGGCGGGCCTTCAGGACAACGCTGAAGTCGAAGTCGACACCGGTCGGATCGCCGAGCACATCCAGGGCGCGAATCACTTCCTGCAGCGTCGCCGGACGATCTTCGGGCCGCTTCGCCATCATCCGCTGCAGCAGCGCATCGAGTTCCTTCGGAACCGATGGCACCCACTTGCGGACGCTGCGGGGAGGAAGTTCGCGGTGTGCCTTGAGGACCTGCGACCGGTCGGGCCCCTGGAAGGGAGGACGGGCCGCAAGGATTGCGAAGAGCGTGCAGCCGAGACTGTAGATATCCGCGCGGCGGTCGACATGCAGGCTGTCGAGCGTCTGTTCCGGAGCGATGTAGTCGGGCGTGCCGAGGCAGTCGTGACCGAAGATCATCGACAGTGAGAACTCGTCGGAGACCGCCTTGTCGGCCAGGGCGAGACCGAAGTCGAGGACCTTCACGTGCCCCGTCCGGCCGACAAGGATGTTGTCGGGCTTCACGTCGCGGTGAACCATTCCCGCCTCGTGAAGGGCATGCAGCCCCTCGGCCGCCTGGCGGATCAGGTCGCAGGCGAGACCGACGCTCAGCCGGCCACGAAGGTTCACGAGTTCGTGAAGCGCGATCCCTTCGAACAGTTCCATGACCTGGTAGTCGGCCTCGCCGAACAGGTCATCGGTGACACCGCTCTCGATCATCTGGAGCAGATGCGGATGCTGGCAGCGCTCGCCGACCCTGGTCTCGAGGCAGAACCTCGCGCGCATGCCGGGATCGTGACGGAACCGCTGAGCGAGGATCTTGAGGGCGACTGGCTCCTTCGAACGGGGATGCTGCGCCTTATAGACGGTCCCCATTCCCCCCCAGCCGATGACATCGAGAATCTGGAACTCTCCAACGCGCAGGCGGCGGGCGGAACCTTCCTGGATCTGTTCGACCTGAAACGGGGTCAGCAGCCCGCTCTTCAGAAAGCGTTGCGGAAGTGACAGGGTGGACGGCTTGCCAGCAACCTGGGCGACCAACTCCGGTGTGAGCAGTCGACTCTTCCGCAGATTTTCGAGAAACGCCGCCTCCTCCGTGGTCGGCAATGTTCGGTTTTCCACGCCATTCTCCCCTGGAACTGGCGGCCGTCGACATCGGAGTGATCCGGTCTCGCGGCCCTTCGGCTACGCGACAGATCACGTTTCAAACATCATCAAGTCTTCATCGTTACTATAGATGCATCGAATCTCAACTCCGAATGAAAATAGGAGTTTCACCCCAAAATTGGTAATTCGCCGGGAAACCGGCCTGGCACAGGTCCACATGAACGTACTGATCCTTGGGTGCGGATACCTCGGCGAGAGAGTGGCGTGCAACTCGCAGGCCGGGGGGCACTCGATTCATGTCCTTACCCGTTCGGAGGATCGGAAACGAAGCTTCGAGGCCCGCGGCTGGCACGCTATCGTGGGAGATGCCGCCGAGCCGGAGTCCCTCCGGGGCCTCCCGGCCTGCGATGTCGTCCTGCATGCCATCGGGTTCGACCGTCGCGGTCCCCATTCGAAAAGGGCCGTTTACGTCGACGGCCTCGAGAACCTGCTCCGCTCGCCGGCGGGGGAATCGACGCGGTGGATCTCGATTTCGAGCACGAGCGTTTACGGGCAATCTCAAGGGGAATGGGTCGACGAAGAGTCGACCTGCGCCCCCTCGGCCGAGGGGGGCCGGATCTGCCTGGAAGCCGAGGCGCTCGTCGCGGCGTGGCGGGACCGAACCGGGCGGACCGCCTCGGTGCTGCGGCTCTCGGGGATCTATGGCCCCGGGCGGCTCCTGGCGAGGGCGCAACAGCTCCGCGCAGGGGAGGCACTCTCCGGGCGGGGGGATGCGTGGCTCAACCTGATCCATGTCGACGACGCCGCCCGCGCGGTCTGTCACGTCGCCGGGATGGCGGAGCCGCCGCAGAGACTCCTCGTCAGTGACGATCGCCCGCTACAGCGGCAGGAGTACTACTCCCTTCTGGCACAGCTTGCGGACGCTCCCGGCCCCCGGTTCACGGCGGCCGAGACCGAAACCGATCTCAACAAACGCTGTTCGAATCGCCGCCTTCGCGCCCTGCCACTGGACCTGACCTACCCCACGATCGAGACCGGATTGCCGCACGCCTGGGAAGCAACAGCCGCCGGGACGTAAGACGCAGTGAATGCCGGAGGTGAGGCTCAAGAGAACGCCACTCGGAGCCGACACCTACCGCCTCTCTTCCGGCGTTGCTCGATCGCACGGGGATTCTCACAATTCCTCCCGCTTCCTCCGCCACTCGCCGCCGGAA
Organism: Planctomycetota bacterium; assembly: GCA_023429275.1. GTDB lineage: Bacteria > Planctomycetota > Planctomycetia > Planctomycetales > Planctomycetaceae > Planctomyces_A. The sequence continues at coordinate 6,414 of JAEYWB010000106.1, read as the reverse complement.
CGATCATGCAGCGCCGCCCGCTCGCCCACACGGACCTGACTCTTCCGATCCTGAGCTTCGGCGCGTCGTCGCTCGGACAGGAGTTCCGCAAGGTCGACATCGCCGAGGCGCTCCAGACGATTCCCGCCGCACTCGAATGCGGGATGAACTACATCGACACCTCGCCGTTCTACGGCCGCGGGATGTCGGAGGTCCTTCTCGGCGTCGCCCTCCGCGGCATTCCCCGCGACTCCTACATCCTCAGTACGAAGCTCGGCCGCTACAGCGGAACGCACTTCGACTTCTCGGCCCGCCGCGTCGTCGAAAGCGTCGACATCAGCCTCGAGCGGATGGGGGTCGACCACATCGACATCATGCTCTGCCACGACATCGAATTCGTCGAGATGTCGCAGATCGTCGAAGAGACCCTCCCGGCCCTCCGGAAGGAACAGGCCAAGGGAAAGGTGAAGTACATCGGGATCAGCGGCTACCCGATGAACATTTTCCGCTATGTCCTCGACCGGGCGCCGCTCGATGTCGTGCTCTCTTACAACCACTACACGCTTCAGAACACGATGTTCGGCGACCTGATTCCGTACCTGAATTCGAAGAACGTCGGGATCATGAACGCCGCCCCCTTCTCGGCCCGGCTCCTCTCGAACGACCCGCTCCCCCCGTGGCACAAGGCGACGCCGCTCGTCCGTGAAACGGCTCGCAAGGCGGCCGAGCACTGCCGCAAGGCAGGGACCGACATCGCGAAGCTGGCGGTCCAGTTCTCGGTGGCGAACCCTGAGATTTCGACCTGCATCACCGGCTCAGCCCGCCCCGAGCGAGTCCGCGAATGGGCCAAATGGGTCGCGGAACCGCTCGATCAGCAGCTCGTCCGCGAGGTCCAGGAGATCCTCGCCCCGATCCACAACTGGTTCTATATCGAAGGGCGGCCGGAGAATAACGACCGGGCTGCCGGATAGGGGCGAAATGGGGCAGGTTACGAATACGTTCCTTCCCAATACGATCGGTCATCGCACGCGAATTGTTCGGGTCGGCTTTCTCGCAGTATCCGATACCGTTCATGAAAGATGTCGACGGATTCCTTGAGGCTCGCCCCGGTCGCCGCCCTGATCAATTTGAGCGTTGCCAGGATTTCTCTGCAGAGAATCCCCGCATCGATCGAGGCCCATTGGTCATCCGGCGGTTCGTCCATCTGTGGTGCCAGGGTTCATTCCGGCTCTTGGGGCGTTGAGAATGACCAGGATCGCGGGGCGCCTCGTCTGCGATGCCTGACACCTGGTTAGACAGTGATGTTCGCGCATCGCCGGCAGTGATGCACATTGTCATTCCGTGGCAAGAACCTTCCCGGCGGTCACGACGGCCACGGGTTCTGAATGCCAAACATGGCGCCCAGATGTGCGCGAGTCGCGTCGTCAGTCGCTCGCGCCAGCCTGACAATGAAGTCCGGCAGGACGCTCGCGTATCGATGATGGATCGTCGGACGAGGATTCACTCCGTGGGCGATCATGAGGCGAAACTGGAGGGCATCGTCCAGCTTCGCGATCGCTTGCTGCTGAGTCAGGTTCCGCCACACCCAGGCCGATCGGATATCTGCCAACCCGAGCGTGTTTAAGAAAAGCTCCTTCACGTTGTTCGCATTTGGAGTATGGAACCGCTTGACCTGGACGATGCAGAATTCGTTGAGAGCCGACCAGAGACCGGTCGGTGGCGCTTGGGGACGACAAGCAAGCAATGCCTCTCGGATCAGTTGTTCGAGATAAGATTCCCAAGCCGAAACGCTCAGGACGATGACGGCTCTGTTGAGAGCCCCCAATCCGTATTGCCGGCCCGGATTTCCGGTCTTCAGTTGCGAATGTGCGTCCTTGAGTTCCTCGGTGTCACCTAGAAGGTCCCTGAGGTGGGATGAAAACGCATTCGACGGCATGTTGGCCCAGGCAGTCTATGTCGCAGGGAAGTTGTCAGCGGAATCCCTGATCACGGTGCGCCGACAGGCGCGGCAACAAGAGATTCGACACTGATGTGATTCTTACGCAGGATCTCTAACCCGTCGGCAAGATCGTCGCCAAGAGACTCTTTCCCGACCATCTGCGAGACCGCCCACTCCGGCTTATCGAAAGTCCTTCGGATTTCGGTCTGCCTGGCAGGCAGATCTCTTAAGCCGAATTCGCCTCGCCCCAGGGACATCAGGACGACCAGCGCATAGATCTCATCGGACGACAGATCTTCGAGGAGCGTTCGTAGCTCCTGTTCTTCAGGAGGGGGCGCAGGCTCTCCCTCTCCGAGATTGACCACCGGATACTGCGGATGGGCCTTGGGGAGTTCAATCGACCAGTATTGACGAGCGCGGTCCGCGAGAACGATCGCGCGATCGACGACATCTCTCAATGTTCTGGTCATTCTGTCCTCGTACGCTACGGGCGAACTCCATTGTACCTGTCGAAGAGCGGACTGGGACAACAGATCGTTGGCCTGGCGGAGGAAAGGCCGCCGCGCCTACGCCCCGTGGCACTTCTTGTACTTCTTCCCGCTGCCGCACGGGCAGGGATCGTTGCGGCCGACCTTGTCCATCCGGTTGCGGATCGGGGCAACGGCGACTTCTCCTCCGCCCCCCTCCATCATCGGGCCGCCGTGTGACTCCTGGATGTTCTGCTGCGAGGCCTGTTCGCGGAATTCGTCCGCGGCCCGCTTCACTTCCTTGTGGTCCGCCGACGTCTCGTTGAAGACGTGGCTGAGGTAGTCGGCCGAGCTTTCCCGCTCGATGCGGAAGATGGCCCCGGTCACCTGCTCGGCGATCCGGTCCCACATCCCTTCGAACGCCTTCATCCCTTCCCGCTTGTACTCGACCTTCGGGTCCTTCTGGGCGTAACCCACAAGGCCGATGCCGGACCGCAGGTAGTCCATGTAGTACAGGTGCTCCTTCCAGGCGGTGTCGAGGATGTCGAGCATGATCGCCCGCTCGGCTGTCCCGAGTTCCGGCCGGTAGTAGCGGTCGTACGCCTGCAGGAGGCGGTTGCGGACCGTCTCGCGCGACGCCCGCTCGACCTCCGAGAACGGCAGCGCCGCCTCGAAGTCGCCGTTGGCGTAGTTCACGAGGTCCCGCAGGGCCTGCGGATTGGCGGGATGGTTCGGCGAGCCGTTGTAGGCCGAACCGAGATAGCCGTCGATCTTGCTGATGACGTCTTCCGGCGGCAGATGGCTCTTCGCGTGAACGACCAGCTCATCGACGATCTTCTGAAGCGATTTTTCGCTGACGTCGTCAGGCGTCAGCTCCGAGTCGAAGCGCGAGTTCGCCCAGTGGACGAGTCCTTCCTTGTCGGCCGCTCCGCCCGAGGCGCCCGAGTAGCGGGCGACCCCGCACATGACCGGGAACCACGCCTCCTGCTCCTTGTACCGCTCGCGGACCTTGTCCATCACGTAGGCAATGGCGGCGGGGGCTTCCAGGTTCTTGAACTCCTCCGGGTTGACCTGCAGCGTGAACTGCTGCCGCAGCCAGCCGGTGAGCTGGTTCTGCGGGAAGTCATCCGCGAGGAAGGCTTCGACGATCGAGAAGTCGGTCTTGGAGATCGCCTCGCGAGCCTTCTCGTTGAGATGGATCTCGAGAGCGCCCCGGTCCCACTCTTCCATTCCTTCCGGCTTCGCAACCTTTTTGAGGTCGCGATCCGTGAAGTTCGTCCCGAAGCTCGAGTTCGCCCACTTGGCGAGCGAGATCCAGTTCCAGTCCCGCTCGTCGGCATCCTCAGGAAGCGACTCGATGAGCTGCTCGGTGATCCGGCTCTCCCACTGACGCTCCATCTCTCCCGAAAGGAAGTCGACGAGCTGTTCCTTCTCCATCCCGCGGATCTGGCTCGGCTCGATCTGGATGCCGAGGGTCAGCACGCTCCAGGCGGTCGCAAGATCCCAGCGGTACCACGGCTCGAGGAAGTGCCGCAGGCGGTCCGCCCGCCCCTGCTCGATGAGGGTCATGATCCGCGCCACCGACGGCCGCGTGCCGATTTCCTTCACGAGCCGCTCGATCATCTCGAGGATCAGCTCACGGCAGCTCGCACCATCGAGAACCCGCTGGCGGTACGTGTAGACCGACCGCCGCTGCAGGTCCATGACCTCGTCGTACTCGAGGAGGTTCTTGCGGCTCTCGAAGTGGCGTTCCTCAACCCGCTTCTGCGCTTTCTCGATCTGGCGGGTCACCATCCCGCTTTCGATCGCCTCCCCTTCCTGCATGCCGAGCATGCCGAGGAGGTTCTTCACCGTGTCGCCGGCGAAGATCCGCATCAGGTCGTCTTCGAGCGACAGGAAGAACCGGCTCGATCCTGGGTCCCCCTGGCGGCCGGCACGGCCGCGGAGCTGAAGGTCGATCCGGCGGGCGTCGTGCCGCTCGGTCCCGATGACATGCAGGCCACCGACTTCGGCGACCCTGCGACCTTCTTCCTTCATTCCTTCGCGGTCGGAGATCGCCTTCGAGACGTCGTCCCACTCCTGCTTGGGGACGTCGAGCCGCGAGGCGTATTTCTGCTTGAGCTGCTCCCAGGCGGCGTGCTCGGGGTTACCGCCAAGGATGATGTCGGTTCCGCGCCCCGCCATGTTGGTGGCGATCGTCACCGCACCCCAGCGGCCCGCCTGGGCGACGATTTCCGCCTCGCGCTCGTGCTGCTTGGCGTTGAGGACGTTGTGCTTCACGCCCACGCGGCTGAGGAGCTTCGAGAGGTGCTCGCTCTTCTCGATCGAGACGGTCCCCACGAGCATCGGCCGGCCGGACTTGTGGACCTCGGCGATCTCCTGGACGACGGCGTTCCACTTCTCCCCTTCGGAGCGGTAGATGACGTCGGGGCTGTTGAGCCGCTTTGACGGCTTGTTCGTCGGAATCGCGACAACGTCGAGCCCGTAGATCTTGTAGAACTCGCCCGCCTCGGTCATGGCGGTCCCGGTCATGCCGCCGAGCTTCTTGTACAGCTTGAAGTAGTTCTGCAGGGTGATCGTCGCGAGGGTCTGGCTGACCTCCTTGACCCGCACTCCTTCCTTCGCCTCGACCGCCTGGTGGAGACCGTCGCTCCACTGCCGGCCCTGCATCTTGCGGCCGGTGTGCTCGTCGACGATGACGATCTCACCGTTCTCGACGACGTAGTTGACGTCCCGCTTGTAGAGGTGGTGCGCCTTGAGGGCGTTGTCGAGCAGGTGGGGCCACTCCATGTTCCCCGCGGTGTAGAAGCTGTCGACGCCGACGAGCTGCTCCGCGTGCCGCACCCCCGCGTCGGTCAGGTGGCAGGAGTGCTCCTTCTCCTTGACCTCGAAGTCCTCCCCCTTGATGAGCTGCCGGGCGATCCGGTCCGCCTTGGGGTACTTCGTGATGTCGTCGTCCGCCGGCCCCGAGATGATCAGCGGCGTCCGGGCTTCGTCGATCAGGATGTTGTCGACTTCGTCGACGATCGCGAAGTCGAGCGGCCCCTGCACCTGCAGGTCCTTCCGCGGCTTCATGTTGTCGCGGAGGTAGTCGAAGCCGAACTCGTTGTTCGTCCCGTAGGTGATGTCGGCCGCGTACTCTCTCTGTCGCTCATGCGGCTGCATGTGGGACTGGATCGCCCCGACCGTCAGCCCCAGACCGATATGAATCGGCCCCATCCACTCCATATCGCGCTTGGCGAGGTAGTCGTTCACCGTGACGACGTGAACGTGCCCGGCGAGAGCGTTCAGGAACGTCGCCAGCGTCGCGACGAGGGTCTTCCCTTCACCGGTCATCATCTCGGCGATCTTCCCCTGGTGAAGCACCACGCCGCCGACCATCTGGACGTCGTAGTGCCGCATCCGCAGGTAGCGCTTGCCCGACTCCCGGACCGCTGCGAACGCCTCCGGGAGGATGTCGTCGAGGGTCTTGCCGGCCGCAAGCTTCGCGCGCAGCTTGGCCGCGGTCTCTTTCAGCTCCTCGTTCGACAGCTTTTCGAGCTCCGGCTCGAGCTGGTTGATCCGGTCGAGAATGGAGCCCGGGACAATCTGGGAGGTTCCGTCCTTCTTCCGGACGAAGCCGATCGTCTTGACCTGCCGCTCGTTCGATGAGCCGAACAGGTTGCGGATCGACGTGTCGACAAGCGACGTCGCACCGTTGAAAAACTCACCGATCTTGTCGAAGACATCCATGGGAGGACAGGTCCGTTGTCGTTATCCGCCAAGGCGTTGCGACGCTGCGCTTGGTGCCGAGGGGGGCAGATCCGTCGTTCGACCGGAAGGGTCCTTCCCGGTCCGGCGAAAGAGGCTGCAAGTCAAATAAAGTCCGCGGACGACGCCGTCCGGCTGATGTCCGAATTTCAGAGCCCACGACCATCCTGCGGCGGGCGCAGAATCTCCGTAAGTCCATCCAGGACCTAAGTCTATTTCGCTCCCCAACCCCCGACAAGAGCGGCTCGGTTGCCGCCGGCGTCGCGCGGCCCGCCCCCC